>NZ_JYDF01000032.1:0-32831 GCF_003263525.1 Rahnella sp. NRRL B-41462
ATGACGTTCACCCCTAAAGCTTAATCTGGCAGGAAATTGACTATGAAAATTGCATCGAAAAACCGGCGTAACTTTCGCCACTACAGCCTTATCGCCGGGCTGATGCTGGCGTCTGCGTTCGTGTTCGAAAATAATGCCTGGTCGATGGGGCGGGGGGGCTGAACCGGCGGTCGTGATCCCGGCACCGGCAAAAGATGAGCCAGCAGGCACTGCACACAGCGAAACCGCGCTGTTTGCCGGCGGATGTTTCTGGGGAATTCAGGGGGTGTTTCAGCATGTAAAAGGCGTGACCAGCGCGGTGTCCGGTTATGCTGGCGGTGTGGCGCAAACGGCCAGTTACGAGCAGGTCAGTACCGGCGAGACCGGTCATGCGGAATCGGTGAAAGTGACCTTCGACCCGACACAAGTAACGTATGGCGAACTGTTGCACATCTTCTTCTCGGTGGGGCATAACCCGACCGAGTTAAACCGTCAGGGGCCGGATACCGGCAGTCAGTACCGGTCAGCAGTCTTTCCTATGAACGCTGCGCAGGCGGAAGTGGCGAACGCGTACATCGCCCAGCTTAATGCCAGCCACAGTTACAGCGAACCGCTGGTCACCAAAGTTGAAAGCAATGCGCACTTTTATCCGGCTGAGGCTTATCACCAGAACTTTTTAAACGATAACCCGGACTATCCGTATATTGTGGTGAACGATCTGCCGAAGATTAAAGATTTGAAGCAGTATTTCCCGGCGGAATATCGTGAACAGCCGGTACTGGTGAAACAATAACGGATTTATTTTTTCAGCCCTGAAAAATAACAGGAGAGTGCACATTCCGGGTCAATGCAATGTGCACTCTTTGCAGCACATTAAACGTTAAATCAGAAATCCATCTCTGCGCCTAAATACGCACCATCAATAATGCGTTCATTAGGATTTCCCGCAGTGCCGTCAAGGCCAACATAGCGGTAACCGGCTTTTACTTTTAATGGTGCGACCGGGATCCAGCTAAATCCGGCATCGGCTTCGGAATAAGATTTTACACGATTGCTTAATGCATCAGGTGCTGCATAACCCTCTGCATAAAATGCCAGACTGTCGGTGAAGGGGACGGTAATACCGCCGCCGACGGGAAATGCCACGCCTTCATTATCAGAAGTAGAACCCTGCATATAAAGCGCTTTCGCGCCGAGATTAATCATTGCCGGGCCTGCCGGAATATTAAAACCGGTGCTCACGCCACCAATCTGGCGGCCATTTTGAGTATTCTTCGCCCAGTTACCCTCGACATAAAGACCGGATGTCTGACGGCCCATACCGGCGTTCAGTTCAGTGAAATTTGTGCCCGCTTTTGCACCCAGTTCAACAGCCTGAGTCTGGCCAGAGAAAGCCATAAATACCGCAATGGCACTGCCAGCGACAGTCAGTTTGATTGTGTTAGTACGCATTTGTTTACCTATTTTTTAAGTGATCGGCGCTGAGCAGTCTTTGCCACTCTGCCGCCAGACGGATACCCGTCAGTGAGTGGCTATAAAACACTCTTCCGGCCATCGTCATCAATTTATATGTCAGATTGCAACATAAATAGGTTTTTATTCTTAATTTTACTTTTATTAAAGATGAATAACCTGAAGAATGCGGGCGTGTTCAGTACGCGACACAAACAAATTGCGGGGAATAGGTACTGCTTACTACATACGCCTGGTCCCGTATCTTCTTAACACCAATGTTGAGTGAGGCATTATCGCCCGTGTTTTCCAGCCACATCTGGTCGAAATCAGCATCTGGCGTGTTATCCAAAGGTGACGGCGTCACTTTGTCAATGGTGAAATGATAGGTTTTATTATCCACTTTGACACCATGACTGAGATAGACGGTACGCTCAAGATAGGTACTGGCTTTGGCCGACTTTACATAGCCTTCGTACTGAATAATACCTTTGTCTTTATCGTAAAATTGCAGGCTTTCAACAATAGAAAAAACCAGTTGCCCCTGCTCAATATCCATATTCACTTTACCGAAGGCTTTACATTTTAAGGTAGGAATATCTTTGGATGGCCATAAATAAAGAACGGTTGCTGCGATGACGCAAACAGTTGCGACGGTGGCATAGAACCACTTCTTTTTAATCATGATCATGGTTTGATCCACTTATAGTGATAGAAGTTATCACACGAAATAATCTCATTATTATTACCAAGAGTGCATAAGGACAGCAGTGTTCGGGCGTTGTTTTGAGATGAATAGGATAATTCACTGTTATAAATGAGCACGTTGGTTTTGTTGCACGTCAGATTATTGGTTTTTAGTGTGTGACTGACCCGTTCCAGCACCGCAGTTTTGGCATCGTCCGAAATATCTTTAAGGAAAATAATATCGCAGCCGGTGTCGGGCTGTTTTATTTCGGTCATTCCGTTGGTGGCGTCGTCGTATTTCCACGCGCCGAAAGACAGGCTAACCAGAACCAGCAGGCAGAGCAGAATAAAAAGAGCACGCCGTGCAGGTTTAACCGGAGCAGAAACTGAATCGGGTGTTTGCACCCTGAGCGGAGGCGGGGAGGCCGGTGCCTGCCCGGCAGGCGGTGGCGCTTCAAGGCGTTGCACACTGACCGCCGGATTCAGTTTAAAACCGACTTTGGGGAGGGTAATAATGAGTTCGTGGCATTCAAACAGCGCCAGATTGCGGCGGACAATACTGACGTACTGGTTAAGATTATTGCCGGAAGCATGCAGGCCGTGCTTGTCCCAGACTGTTTCCAGCAGATATTCCCGCGTCAGATCACGCCCTTCAGATGAAAGAAATTCTTCCAGCAACCGTGCGGCCGGGAGTGTCAGTTTGATCACGTCCTGGCTGGCAGGATAGTGCAATGTACCATCGTCTGAGTTGAATTCTATTTCGTTATCAATGAGATACTTCATCTGATCCTGACAGTAATAAGTAAAGCCACATCAAACCCGTTCGGATTTACACACCGCTAAGATTAATATTATACAGTCTACATTCCGCGATCAGAATCTG
Organism: Rahnella sp. NRRL B-41462; assembly: GCF_003263525.1. Classification (NCBI taxonomy): domain Bacteria; kingdom Pseudomonadati; phylum Pseudomonadota; class Gammaproteobacteria; order Enterobacterales; family Yersiniaceae; genus Rahnella; species Rahnella sp. NRRL B-41462. The sequence continues at coordinate 3,002 of NZ_JYDF01000032.1, forward strand.
TGAAAGGTATAGGTAAAAACTTCAGCCAGTATAGGGAAAAAAGCCAATTATTATATCTGTTAAAGATACCATTAAGGAATAAAAACCTATATATACCCACTTTGGGCAATTAAATTGTCTGTCATCCCGAAATCCGGTTTCCTTCTCGCATTGTTGAATGAGTGGGAGTGGTTACGTGGACGTTACCTTTACGGATTTTCTTATCGGATTTTCTTCTGCGCTGGACTTGTTAAGCCCTGAAAACGGACATCGTGGTGTGCGGCGTGCTTATATCGTGATGAATATTGCCCGTCAGCGCCAGTTCAGTCTGTTGGCACAAAAGCGGTTGTTCATTGCTGCACTTTTACGTGATATCAGCAGGGGGGCACATGCTCCGCACGATTGCGCCAGCCAACTTGCGGATATCCCGTTACTGGCCGACAGCGCGGGTCTGATCGTCGCAAGAGGCCGGCAGCATTCAGAAAACCGCCTGCTGGATCTGGCCGATAATCTGGATTTACTGGCATTGCATGAATTTCCACGCGGTCATTATCCGGTGCGCGCGGTCGAAACCCTGTGTGATTCCATCGGATCCCGTTACCTGCTCGACGACATGCTGGCGTTACGCGAGCTTGGACTGGAAAAGGAATTCTGGACGGAATTCGCCTCCGCCACGCTTATCAGTACAGCCGCGTCCTTTTCACCCTTTGCTGACCGTGTGTTAAGTGACAAGGAAATGACGCAACTGTCTGCCCTGCTGGCTGTCGTCATTGACCTGCATTGCCGTTCAGCCGCACAACATTCTGTTGTGGTGGCAGGTATCGCCGCCAGGCTTGCGCAAATGTACGGGTTTTCTAAAAAAGGTGTCGCGCGGATCCGCGTCGCCGGTTTGCTGCATGATTTAGGTAAACTGGTTGTCCCCGCCGCCTTGCTCACCAAAGCGCAGCCTCTGACGGATTTCGAACGCCGCCAGATCCATATACACCCGCAGTTCACCTGGAAAATTCTTTCGCGGATTGCCGGCATGCAGGACATCGCCCGGATGGCCAGCTTTCATCATGAACGGCCGGACGGCAAGGGATATCCCTTCCATCTGCGCGGTACACAGCTCGATCTCGGGCCGCGCATTATTTCGGTCGCCGACTGCTATGCCGCGCTGCGTGAAGCCCGTTGTTACAAACCGGCATATTCGCCGGAAAAAAGCCTCATCATAATGCAGGAGACCGCAGCGCGCGGCGGGCTCGACCCTGAAGTGGTGGAAGCGCTCCGTTCGGATTTGATGGGGGCGGGGCAGGATATGCTCAGTGCATCACTGCTTTTGCCTTAATACTGATTTCAACCGAATAGAAACAACAGCTGAAACGTTTACTCAGAGTCAACCTCTGGAGAACCCCTCATGCTGCGAGCGTTTTTATTTATTTTATCAATGGGTTATGCATCTTTATCTTTCTCCGGCACCCCGGAGCATTATGTTATCAACGCAGATCGCACAACCATTACGTTGTCGTGGGTCATGCTCAGCACACATCCCTCGCAGGCGAATTTATCGCAGGTATCCGGCGATGCTTTTTTAGATCATCAGCAAAACATGCAGAATCATATAGATGTCAGAATTCCGGTTTCCTCGCTGGAGGCTTCGAACCTGCTGCTGACGCATCAGTTAAAGAGCAGTATGTTCTTTGATGAAAACCGTTATCCCTGGGTCACGTTCACCAGTCAAAAAGTCACGCAGTCGGGAAATGGGCAATTTAAGATTTTTGGCATGCTGACTATCAAAAATATCCAAAGACCGGTTGTGCTGGATGCTGTTATGAATGACGCCAGCGCGAAGTCCCTGATTCTGCACGCACACACGGCGATTTCCCGCTCTGCTTTCGCGATGGACAGTCTGCTGTCGTTGGTCGGTGACACGATTAACATCGATATTGATATTGCCGCGAAGCCTTATAAGGCATAACGCGGCTACGCGCTTTATCGGAATAGTTTCGTCCGTGACAGGGGTAAAAAAGCGCACGTGCAAAACAACAAACAGGCGTAAAACGGGGCTGCTTACACCTCAGGCGGGTTTCCGGATAGTTGGCGATCGAAATGATCGCGCAACCCAGACAAAATTCTTTTTAAGTGATCGGCTATTTGGCGACGTTATTTAGCCAGCAGTTCTTTGCGGACAATTTCTGCGCCTGCACTTAATGCATCCAGCTTGCCTCTGGCGACGCCACGGGGTAAAGGAATCATGCCGCAGTTGGTGCAAGGATAGAGTTTATCGGCGTCTACAAACTGCAGCGCTTTACGCAGCGTTGCGGCGACTTCTTCCGGGGTTTCAATGGTATTGGTCGCCACGTCTATGGCACCCACCATCACCTTTTTACCGCGGATAAGCTCCATCAGTTCCATCGGAACATGCGAGTGATGACATTCCAGTGAAATGATATCGATATTAGATTTTTGCAGTTTGGGGAAAATCTCTTCGTATTGTCTCCACTCTGTGCCCAGCGTTTTTTTCCAGTCGGTATTGGCTTTGATGCCATAGCCGTAGCAAATGTGCACAGCCGTTTCACATTTCAGCCCTTCGATGGCTCTTTCTAACGTGGCAATGCCCCAGTCATTCACTTCATCAAAGAACACGTTAAAGGCCGGTTCGTCAAACTGGATGATATCGACGCCAGCAGCCTCTAATTCTTTGGCTTCTTCATTGAGAATTTTGGCAAATTCCCAGGCGAGTTTCTCGCGACTTTTATAGTGGTTGTCATAAAGCGTATCGATCATCGTCATCGGCCCCGGAAGAGCCCATTTGATCGGTTGTGTAGTTTGCTGGCGCAAAAACTTCGCATCTTCAACAAAAACGGCCTTTTTGCGACTCACCGGGCCAACAACTGTCGGCACACTCGCTTCATAGCGATTACGGATCTTAACCGTCTCACGTTTCTCGAAATCAACGCCCTCGAGATGCTCAATAAAGGTCGTGACAAAATGCTGACGCGTTTGCTCGCCGTCACTGACAATATCGATACCTGCCTGCTGTTGATCTTCCAGACACAAACGCAGGGCATCTTTTTTGCCGTCAATTAATTCCTGATCTTGCAATTTCCACGGGGACCAGAGCACCTCAGGTTGTGCCAGCCACGAAGGTTTAGGCAAACTGCCCGCAGTCGATGTCGGTAATAATTTTTTCATACACAGGTGACCTTATATTTTTTATGGTTAATCAGAGAGCGGAATGGGCAGACCATTGTTCAAGAACAGTTTGGTAAGGTTTGATGAAGCATTCTTCAGTAAACTTCCCCTGCTCAATAGCCAGATGGCTACGTTCTTCCCGGTCATAAACAATACGGGTTAAAGAATAATCCTGGTAATTCAGGCTGGGTTGATACTGTAATCCTGCCGCAGAATTAGCATTGTAAATCTCAGGGCGATAAATCTTCTGAAAAGTCTCCATCGTGCTGATGGTGCTGATAAGCTCAAGATTAGTGTAATCACTGAGCAAATCGCCAGAAAAATAAAATGCCAGAGGTGCAACGCTGTTTTCAGGCATAAAATACCGCGCCCGTAATCCCATTTTTGCGAAATATTCATCAGTCAGGGAGAGTTCATCCTGCTGATATTCAACGCCTAATACAGGGTGTTTATTTCCCGTACGATAGTAAGTGTTTTTGCTGGATACACTCAGGCAGATAACCGGTGTTTTAGTAAAGTTATCTTTGTAAGTCTCTGATTTTAAAAATTGTTTGAATATATTCCCATGTAATTCGCCAAAATTATCCGGCAGGCTAAATTCAGGTTGATCCTTATTATGCTCTGGCAGTAAAACGCTAAAGTCATAATCACGCACATAGGAGGAAAAGTTATTTCCTAAAATGCCTGCAATGCGTTGGTGGGTTTTTTTATCAACGATAGTTGTTTTCAGTATTTCAATCACCGGGAAGCTGTCGGCCTTGCCTTCAGCATCAATATTCAACTGAGCAGTAATAATATCGAGTTCGACACAATACCGGTCTTTATTAGGATTATCCCAGTTCGCCAGGGAATTGAAGCGATTATCGATCATCACTAAGGTGTTGCGCAGGTTTTCCTGGCGTTTTTCACCCCTTGCCAGATTCGCAAAATTGGTGGTAATACGCGTATTTTCCGAGGGGTTATAATTCTCGTCGAAACGGATGCTTTTAAGGGTAAATGTCAGTTTTTTATTCATTGTTATCAGGTGTCCCGGCTGCTGAAAAATCTACGTTATTTCAGTCGTTTTCGTATTTTTAAGAGTGAATCGCGATGACTCTTTTATGCCTGAGTCATTGAGTGAAAAAAAGTGATTTAAATTCACTGAACATGAGACAAATTCATGATCATGCCTCCCCGGATGCCGTTCCTGCCCGCAGGTAACAGACACACTTCGGTGTTGACCGAAGCATCTGATTTTTGCCGGTAATAAGCTGAACGAAATTCATGAGGGAGCAGAACGATGATCGCAGTACTTTTTGAGGCAGATGCAGTACCCGAAGCGCGTGAGCGGTACCTTGAACTGGCGGCAGAACTGAAACCATTGTTATCGGACACGCCGGGATTTATTTCCATTGAGAGATTCCAGAGCCTGACCACGCCCGGAAAAATCCTTTCATTATCATGGTGGGAAGATGAAGAGTCGGTGGCAGGGTGGAAACAGAATCTGATCCATCTGGCCGCGCAGAAAGAGGGTAAACAGTCGATTTTTTCATTCTACAGAATACGCGTTGCCCGTGTATTTCGTGACTATTCTTCCGACAAGTCTTCCGGTAAAGGAGCGCATCAGCATGTATGACATTCACGTGATCCTCGACCATTCACCCGGTTCGCTGGCCTCCCTTGGCCGTATTCTGGGCATGAACGGTGTGGGGCTGGAGGGCGGCGGCGTATTTTCCACGGCAGAAGCGGGGCATGCGCATTTCCTGATAGAAGACGGTGAAAAAGCCCGTCAGGTTCTGACTGATGCTGGCTTTGACGTGAGAAAGCTGTCACGCCCGCTGATAAGAAAACTACCTCAGAAACAGCCGGGCGAGCTGGGCGAAATCGCCCAGACACTCGCCCGGAATGGCATTAACATTCTGGTACAGTACAGCGACCACGATAACCGGCTTATTCTGCTGACGGATGACGATATCCGGGCGGCTGAAGTCACTCAACAATGGGCGATACCTTCTGCATGAATTTTCTTCAAAGCGAATACGACAGTGAGCCGGATGAGTCTCTTGAAAAATCCATGTCACTGGTGGCTTCAGCAATATCTGACCCGTCAAGGGTCAGTATTTTGTGTGCCCTGATGGACGGACGCGCGTGGACCGCGACTGAACTCAGTGCGGTGGCGGGCATCGCCGCCTCCACAACCAGCGGTCATCTTACCCGGCTGCTCAGCAACGGGCTGGTGATTTGCCTGACGCAGGGGCGCCACCGGTATTACAGCCTGGCGGGCCACCATATCGCCGGATTGCTGGAAAACCTGATGGGGGTTTCCATGCATAACCACAAAACTTTTGCGTCGCGGACGCCGGTCGTTCTGCGTTATGCACGAACTTGTTATGACCATCTGGCCGGAGAGCTGGCGGTAAAAATCTACGATTTTCTGCTGCAGGAAAACTGGCTTGAAGCGGACGGTAACGCGCTGACTCCGGCCGGGAAAGCCCATTTTCAACGTCTGGGCGCGGTGCTCAATCCGCGCCCGCGCCGCAAGGCTTGCTGCCCTTGCCTTGACTGGAGCGAAAGACGCTTCCATCTGGGAGGCGATGCGGGGCAGGCATTAATGACGCTTTTTCTGCAAAAAACGTGGATATCCCGCACGCAGGGTTATCGTGAAGTGAGCGTCACCGACAGCGGCAGAATTGCCCTGAGCCGCCTGTTCGGTTTGAATCTGGCCTGATTCTGCAGGCTATGTTTACGCTTGCTTCGCCCCGCGTGACCGACGACTTAGCTTGTCTCCATACAAGACTGTGTTGAAAGTAACGGGGCATATCGCCACCAGATCAGCAGCCCCGTCAGGGCGATAACGCTCAGAACGCTGAACGCCGTAGCGAACGAATAATGCCCTGCAATCATACCCGTCAGGGCCGGGCTCATGGCCGCGCCGACGCCCTGCATCAGCATCACCACGCTTTGGCCCGCGTTGACATGACCGTTTCCGCGCAGCAGCACCACAATAAAGCTCGGCACTACCACGCCCAGTACGCCAGCCGCGAAACCATCAAGTATTTGCACCGGCACCATCATTAAAGGGGCGGCAGAACTCGCCGCCAGCGCCGCCCGGACGGGCATGATCAGCAGCGCCAGCATAATCAGGCGCCAGTAGCCGACTCTGTCGATGCGCCCGGCGGTCCAGATTGCTACCGGGATCATCACCATCTGAGAAATAATCACGGTTGCGGCAGCGTACAGGCCGGGATTGACGGAGCCGGGCGCTGCCGCGATTCTCATGCTGAGCATCGGCAACAGCGCCGCATTGGCCAGATGAAACAGCAACAGTGTCAGACCGGTGATCAGCAGCGGTTTATTTTGGGCCAGCACCGAGAAATCGGGGACCTGAGCGGATGCGCCAGACTCCAGCCCTCGCGCGGCATCATCGTCTATATCGCTGCGGCGGATGCCCGTCAGTGCAATGAGCGTTAATAACATCGTGCAGGTCATGAGAATGAAAATACCGCCGATGCCCCAGTACCAGGCGATCCCTCCGGCAATCAGCGCGGTGATAAAATTCCCGGCATGGTTAAACGCCTCATTTTTACCCATCTGCGCGCTAAAGCCTTTTTGCCCGGTCAGACCCAGCGTGATCCCGGTGATCAGCGGACCGACAAAAGCAGCACATATTCCGCTCACGATCTGCGAAAACGCCACCACGGCATTTGCCTGACTGAGCCAGAGCAGCAGCGTCGTGCCGGTGATCAGCACGCAGAGCAGCGCCAGAATCAGCCGCTTGTTTTTCGATGCATCAGTCATGAAGCCCGCAGGGAGCGTTGCCAGCAACCCTGCCACGCCGCCAGCGGTCATCAGCAAGCCGATATCATCGGGCTGCCAGTGGCGTTGTGTCAGAAAGATCCCCAGAAAGGGCCCAAGCCCGTCACGAACATCCGCAATAAAAAAACTGGTTAAACACAGTGCCTGCAATGAACGAATCGACATTTTTTTACCCTTCAGCGTTATTAACCAGCTTTATACGCGATGAAGTATAAACAGGATTTTTCTATCAGGGATGACAGGAATGTTAAAACTCATGACGCGGTTTGCAGGGTTGCAACCCCTCCCCGACACCCGAAGGGTATTAAGGAGGGGCTGTGTGGTGAGGGGGAGCAGTCAGATTGTTTTGTATGACAACGTTCTCAGATCGCCGCTTTCGCCCGTTGTTTCACGGCATAAATCAGCACCACGGCGAAACATACCATCGGCAGGGCGTAAGAAACGGCGGTGTTGTAGTGGTCGGCAATTGCGCCCATCAGATACGGCATCACCGCGCCACCGACAATCGCCATGATCATCACCGAGCTGGCGCGTTTGGTTTGTTTGCCCATGTTCTTGACACCCATCGCGAAAATGGTCGGGAACATGATCGACATGAAGAAGAAAATCGCCACCAGCGCAATCACCGACACATTATCAATACCGGCCACCACCACGCCGCACAGCACAATATTGATGATGGCGTAGACCACCAGCAGCGTGGCCGGGCGGACAAAGCCCATCAGCCAGGTGCTGAAGAAACGCCCGACCATAAAGCTGATCATGCCGACAGACAGCAGATACGACGCGTTCTGGTTCGACAGCGTGTGCCAGTGTTCGGTGGTGTAGTTAATGAAGAAGGCACCGACGCCAACCTGTGCCGCGACGTAGAAGAATTGTGCGATGACGCCGCCGGTGAAATGGCCGTGCTGCCACAATCCTTTCTCGATACCGTGATCTTCCGGAGCGCTTTGCTCGCGGATGTCCGGCAATTTTGTGCGTCCGAACAGGAAGGCAATCAGCAGCACTAACACGGCGATGGCGACGTAAGTGGTTTTCACCGAGGACAATCCGTCCGTCGTGGTGCCTTGTGTGGCGGAGAAGAACAGTGAACCACCGATGATCGGGCCGATGAACTGACCTAAACCGTTGAAGGACTGAGAAAGGTTCAGGCGGCGTTCGGCTCCGGCCGGATCTCCGAGAACGGTAGCGAACGGGTTAGCGGCGGTTTCGAGACAGCCCAGGCCGAGGGCAATCACGAACAATGCGAACAGGAACATGCCGAAGCTGCCTGCGGAGGCGGCGGGCACGAATAACAGTGCGCCCAGGGCATACAGACACAGACCCACCAGGATCCCGGCTTTATAACCGAACCTGTCCATGAAGAAACCGGCGGGCAGGGCGATGATAAAATACGCCCCGAAATAGGCGGCCTGTAGCAGACCGGACTGGGCTTTATTGACGTGCAACACGTCCTGGAAATGCTTATTCAGGACATCCAGCAGCCCGTAGGATAAACCCCACAGGAAAAACAGCGTGGTGACCAGTATGAACGCCAGTCGGAAACCGGACGTCGTTTTGCGCTGCGCATAAGCGGGCGCGGCAGTTTTATCGGCGAGCATGTTGTATTCCTCAGTATCTGGTGACGCATGTAGGGGTTCAGCTCAGGTGGCTGATTTTTTATGTCAGATAACGTGAAAAACGGTTAACTCCCTCATAGCAGGGAGATGTATAGCTATTTCTGACCGGCCAGCGAAAAAATCCTCTCCATTTCCACCCACTTTTCACCGGCGGGCGTCCACGGCGTAGGGCGCTGATACTTCCACATCAGGGCTTCCCATTCGCAGACTTTCGGATCCTCCAGACTGCGGCGTTCGAACAGTCCGCTGTCAAAATCTTCCGTGGTTTCCATCACCATCATCAGGCGGTTGCCCAGCCGGTAAATTTCCATGTCTGCGATGCCATAACGGCGCAGATGTGCGGTAATTTCCGGCCAGATTTCGCGGTGATAACGCTGATATTCTTCGATAAGCACAGGATCGTCCGCCAGATCCAGCGCCTGACAATAGCGGCGTTTCATGTTAAGGCCCGGTCGAGATGCATATAACCGCCGTCCACGGTCAGCCACTGGCCGGTGGTGTGCGAGGCGCGGGAAGAGAGCAGGAACACCACGGTGTTGGCGATTTCCTGCGGCGTGGTCATACGCTGTCCCAGCGGAATATGCGAAGTGATTTGTTGCAGCTTTTCTTCGGGATGGTCGAAGCTTTTGATCCAGCGTTCGTACAGCGGCGTCATGACTTCCGCCGGGATCACCGCGTTCACGCGGATACCGTCGCCGAGCAGCGCCGCTGCCCATTCGCGGGTCAGCGCCAGAATGCCGCCTTTGGCCGAAGCGTAACCGCTGGTGTTGCCTTGTCCGGTGAGTGCGGTTTTCGAGCTGATATTGACGATAGCTCCCCGGCTGGCGCGCAGGGCGTTCAGGCTCAGGTGCGCCATCAGGTAATAGTGGATCAGATTCTGCTCGAGCGATTGCACAAAGGCTTCGCGACCGGCATCCAGCCCGACGCTGTCGTTGGCACCGGCATTGTTCACCAGCCCGTCGATGCTGCCGTAGCGGGTAAGCACCTCATTCACCGCTGCCTTGCAACTGGCTTCGTCGCGCAGTTCAGTCAGTACAAAACTGGCCTGTGGCGAAAGCTGTTGCAGTTTATGCATCAGTTCATTGGCCGGTTCGGTATTGCTGATGATCACCGGAACCGCGCCTTCTTCCGCCAGCGTCAGCGAAATCGCCGCGCCGATACCGGAACCGCCACCGGTGACCATCACCACTTTATTTTGCAGATGCAGATTCATCAGTCATTTCCTGTAATCGGTAAAGGCTGTAATCGATAAATCGTGCAGGCATTGCCGCCATAAATGGCTGCCTGCTCGTCAGAACTGAGTGCGGCCGTGGCCTGTTCACATAAATCCCACGGATTTTCATCCCCGTCTGCCAGTAAACACACCGGCCAGTCGGAACCAAACATCAGGCGTCCGGCACCGAAAACGTCCAGTGCGGCATCGAAATACGGCAACAGATCGCGGGCTGGCATACCTGCCGGACGCGGCTCGGTCAGCAACCCCGAGAGCTTGCAACTGACGTGTTTTAACCCCGCCAGCGGTGCAATCTGCTGCTTCCAGTACGCTGCACCCCGGCTGAGATCCGGCTTGCCGAAGTGATCGAGCACCAGAAAATGCCCGTCATGCTTTGCCGCGAACTGCACGGCATCGCGCAGATGGCGATGCGTCACCAGAATTTCATAGACATAGTCCTGCCGCTGAATCTGGCGAATACCCGCATTGATGGTCGGATTTTCCAGCCACTGCGCAGGTGAAGACTCGTCCTGAACCTGATGACGAAAGCCGCGCAGCATCGGGTGCGAAATAGCCTCCAGATCCCGTTGCAGCGCGGGTGACGACAGATCCACCCAGCCGGTCACGGCATGCACAAAGTCGGTTTGCTCTGCGATCTCCAGCAGCCAGCGGGTTTCCTGCACAGAGGAACAGGCCTGAACCAGAACCGTGCCCTGAATATCGTGACGTTGTAACGCAGGCCGCAATATCTCCGGCAATAAATCCTGTTTCAGCACCGCCATGTCATCGCCTATCCAGCGATAATCCTGCGGGATGTAGCGCCAGAAATGCTGGTGGCTGTCGATTCGCATCATCGGCGTTCTCCTTGCTGCTTTTCGATCATTAAGGTCAGGCGTGATGGCGGTATCTTTCGATCGACGCCTGATGCATCTCAATGGAGAATCCCGGTGCCTGCGGCGGCATATAGGCCGCGCCCCGGACGTCGCACGGATGCACAAAATGCTCGTGAAGATGGTCAACGTATTCGATGACGCGGCCTTCGTGCGTACCTGCGATGCACAGATAATCAATCATCGACAGATGCTGCACGTATTCGCATAACCCGACGCCGCCCGCGTGCGGACACACCGGCAGATTGTATTTGGCCGCCATCAGCATCACCGCCAGCACTTCGTTGACGCCGCCCATGCGGCAGGCATCAATCTGCACCACGTCGATGGCTTCGCGCATAATGAACTGCTTGAACATGATGCGGTTCTGGCACATTTCGCCGGTGGCGACTTTAACCGGTGCAACGCCCTGACGGATTTTGCGGTGGCCTTCGATGTCGTCCGGGCTAGTCGGTTCTTCGATAAACCAGGGGTTGGCAAAGGCGAGGGCGTTCACCCAGGGGATGGCGTCGTTGGTTTCCCATACCTGATTGGCGTCGATCATCAGTTTGCGGTCCGGGCCGATCACTTCGCGGGCGATGCGCACACGGCGGATGTCATCTTCCAGGTCGCGCCCGACTTTCAGTTTCAGATAATCGAAACCGGCGTCGACCGCTTCCTGACATAAACGGCGAAGTTTATCGTCGGGATAGCCGAGCCAGCCCGCTGACGTGGTGTAGCACGGGTAGCCTTCCGCCAGCAGTTTCTCCGTGCGCCGGGGTTTGTTGTCGGCACGTTGCTGCAATAAGGCCAGCGCTTCCTGCGGCGTGATGCAGTCAGTGATGTAACGAAAATCGATGCAGCGCACCAGCTCTTCCGGCGACATATCGGCGACCAGTTTCCACAGCGGTTTACCGGCGGCTTTGCTCCATAAATCCCACACCGCGTTAACCACCGCGCCCGTCGCCAGGTGGATTGCGCCTTTGTCAGGACCAATCCAGCGCAACTGGCTGTCGCTGGTGAAATCGCGCCAGAACTGGCCCATATCGGCGGTAATGTCCGCCAGTTCGCGGCCCACGATCAGATGTTCCAGCGCTTTAATCGCCGCACAGCAGATTTCATTGCCGCGCCCGATGGTGAAGGTCAGGCCGTGGCCTTTCAGCGCCGGAGTGTCAGTGTCTAAAATCACATACGCGGCGGAATAATCCGGATCCGGGTTCATGGCATCCGAGCCGTCCAGCGCCAGCGAGGTCGGGAAACGCACATCTTCAACACGTAAAGCGGTAATCGTTGTCATCGCAAAATTCCTTTAGCTGTAAAGGGTTATGCCTGCACTGTCTTCTGGCGCTGCTCACCCAAACCTTCAATCCCAAGCCGCATCACCTGACCGGCTTTCAGGTACACCGGCGGTTTTTGCCCCAGTCCGACGCCCGGCGGTGTGCCGGTAGAAATGATGTCACCGGGTTGCAGGCTCATGAAGCGGCTGAGATAACTGATGATTTCGGGGATCTGGAAAATCATGGTGCGCGTATTGCCGTTCTGCCAGCGCTTGCCGTCAACTTCCAGCCACAGATTCAACTGGTGCGGGTCAGGGATTTCATCCGCTGTCACCAGCCACGGACCGGTCGGGCCGAATGTGTCGCAGCCTTTACCTTTGTCCCAGGTGCCGCCGCGTTCAATCTGGAATTCGCGCTCAGAGACATCGTTAATCACGCAGTAACCGGCGACGTGCGACATCGCATCGGCTTCGCTGATATAGCGCCCGCCGGTGCCGATCACCACACCGAGTTCCACTTCCCAGTCGGTTTTGACAGAATCACGCGGGATCTCCACGTCGTCATTTGGCCCGACCATCGCGCTGGTCCATTTGCTGAAAACCACCGGTTCTTTCGGGATCTCCGCGCCAGTTTCGGCGGCGTGGTCGGCGTAATTGAGGCCGATACAGATAAATTTCCCCACCTTGCCGACACAGGCACCCAGACGTGGTTCACCGCCGACCAGTGGCAGCGTGTGCGGATCGAGCTGGCGCAGTTTATCCAGCGTTTCAGGCTGCAGAAATTCGCCGCTGATGTCGGCAATATGTGCGCTGAGATCCCGCAACGTGCCGTTGTCATCCAGCAGGCCGGGGCGCTCAGAACCTGCGTTGCCGTAACGTAATAATTTCATGGGTCAGTGTCCTTCTGTGAAAGTCAGATCGGTGAAAATCAAATGTTTAAAGCGGCTGGCGTGTCAGTTGCTCCAGCCGCCGTCAATAATTTGAACCGTGCCGGTGGTGTATGAACTGGCGTCGGAAGCCAGATACAGCGCAAGCTGGGCGATTTCTTCGGTTTTACCGATGCGCCCGATCGGCTGGCGGGAAACAAACGCCGCGTACACCTCGGCTTCGCTGCGGCCTTCGGCCTTTGCCTGTGCCGCGATGCGCTGGCGCAAGGACGGCGATTCCACCGTGCCCGGACAAATCGCGTTACAGCGAATGCCGCGGGTGACGTAATCCGCTGCAACAGAACGGGTCAGGCCAATCACGGCAGCTTTTGAAGCGCTGTAAGCAAAGCGGTTCGGCACACCTTTGATGCTGGAGGCGACGGAAGACATGTTGATCACTGAACCGTGGTTGCGCTCAAGCATGGCGGGCAGAAAAGCGCGGATCATGCGGAACATCGCGGTGACGTTAAGATCGAGCGCAAACTGCCATTCGCGTTCGGTGCAGGTCAGGATATCGCCGCTGTGCACCACGCCGGCGCAGTTGAACAGCACATCGAGCGCGCCGGTTTCTTCTGCCAGCGCAGCAATCGCCTGCGGGTCGGTCACATCAAGCAGGCGCGGGGTGATGCCGGGAATATTGTGTAATGCGTCGATGTTGATGTCGGTGGCAATCACCTCTGCGCCTTCACGGGCAAACAGCGTGGCGGTGTTGAAACCGATGCCTTGTCCGGCGGCGGTGATCAGAACTTTTTTCCCGGCCAGGTTCATAACAATTCTCCCTAAAAGGTGTTTTAAAGGCCTAATGGTCAGGCCATTGGAGGTGAAAAAAACGCGTTAAACGCAGTGCTTTTTGTTAAGATGTTCGGCAAGCTTCTGCTTAAAACGCCATTTCGGTTAACCAATTTTTTACATGCATAAAACAAATCAGCAAGATTTTTGTCCGGAAAATGCTAGCTGAATCACTTAATGAGAATTGACCTCAGGTGTCCGATGCCGATAAAAAAATTAGAAAATCCCAGAATATACAGGCAGATAGCTGACCAGCTTAAAACGTTAATTGATAACAAAGAATTTCCGCCCGGCAGCCGTCTTCCGGCCGAGCGTGAACTGGCGAGTCAGCTACAGGTCAGCCGCGCGTCGGTGCGTGAGGCGCTGATTGCGCTGGAAGTGATCGGGCTGGTGGATGTGCGGGTGGGAAACGGCGTGATTGTCCGTCAGCAACCTGCCGTTCCGGTCACGCCTTCGCAGGAGCCGGTGATGTCGCAGGCGGGGCGTAATCAGTGGGCGGATGTGGATGATGAGCTGAATATTGAGCTGGATTTTACGGCTGAACTGCCACCGTTTTCGCTGTTGCAAACCCGTCGTCTGATAGAGCCGGAAACCGCCGCGCTGGCGGCAAGAAATGCCACTGACGCCGAACTTGCGGCGATCAGGCAGGCATATGAACAAAACTGTCGCGATAACCGCAATGGCTCGGCAACGCATCCCGGCGACCGGTTGTTCCATATCCGTATTGCGCAGGCCAGCGGAAATCCGGCTTATGCCTTCATCATCGCCCACCTGCTCGGCCACCGTTATGGCACCATGTTCCGCAGCCTGCAATTACACTACACGCCGCAGGACATGCCGCACCGTTCTGAGATTGAGCACCTCGAGATCCTGACCGCGCTGGAGGCCCGTGACAGTCGTGCAGCGAAGAAGGCAATGAAGGAACATCTGGATGCGGTGATTAAGATTTTCGGGCAAGGGTGACAACGTTCGCTGCATCTGACATCGTATTTTTAATGCGACTTCATTCCGGCTGCCGTCATCATCATTCTGAATAAGAATGCCACCACGGCCAGTGATAAAACACTCAATGAATAAATGACGATCAGCCAGACGACGCGTTTCCAGAAGGGCTTCTTACTATTAACGGTCATATCCTGCATCAGGAACCTCCGGTGATAACCGGGCGAAATGCGGTCATTTCGCCCGATACTGTTGCGATCAATGGTAGCCTTCGTTTTCCCTGATTTTCCCCCGGAAGACGTAATAGCTCCAGAAGGTATAAATCAGGATCACGGGGATGATGAACACCGCGCCAACCAGCATAAATGCCAGGCTTTTCTCTGACGATGCCGCATCCCAAATCGAGATGGCCGGCGGAATAATATTCGGCCAGATGCTGATCCCAAGCCCCGAAAATCCGAGGAAAATCAGCGCGAGAGTCAGCAGAAACGGCATATAGTGCGCGTGACTTTTTATCGCCCGCAAAATTCCCCCGGTACAGGCTAAGACCAGTACCGGCACCGGCAGAAAGGCGATCAGATTCGGCATGCTGAACCAGCGATGAGCAATATCGGCATGGGTCAGCGGCGTCCAGATGCTGATCACACCGGTGATCGCCAGCAGCGTTATCACCAGGGGTTTAGCCAGACGGCACATCTTCTGATGCAGGGCATTTTCCGTTTTCATGATTAACCATGTACAGCCCAGCAGCGCGTAGGCGACCACCAGCCCGATACCACAAAAAATAGGGAAGGGGGCCAGCCAGCTTAACGCTGAGCCGCTATACGTTCTGCCTGTCACCTCAAAGCCATTAAGCACTGCGCCGACGGCCACGCCCTGACTGAAGGTGGCCACGATGGAACCGGTAATGAACGATTTGTCCCAAAACGGACGGTGCTTTTCGGTCGCCTTGAAGCGAAATTCAAACGCCACGCCGCGAAAAATAAGACCGAAAAGCATCAGGGTTAACGGAATGGTGAGTGCATCGGTGATCACCGAATAAGCCAGCGGGAAAGCGCCGTATAAGGCCGCGCCGCCCAGTACCAGCCAGGTTTCATTACCGTCCCACACCGGTGCAACGGTGTTGACCATCATGTCGCGTTCGGTTTTGTCTTTATTGAACGGGAATAAAATACCGATACCCAGATCAAAGCCATCCATTACGATGTACATCAGGTTCGCAAATACGATAATTCCAAACCATATAATAGTGTAATCAATCATATTTTTTACTTCCCTCAGGATTGCTCAGCCCTTCCTGCGCCGCAGACAGCGGACGCGCCGGTGTGTTTGGCTTACCTGGTCCACCGTGAGAAACCTCATCACCTTCACCGGTCACCGGCCCTTTTTTGATAAGACGCATCATGTAAACGTAGCCAATACCAAAAACGGACGAGTACACCAGCAGGAAAGCTAACAGGCTGAGGCTCATGTGCATTTCACCGTGCGCGGAGACGGCATCGCGGGTGCGCTGAACGCCATAAACCACCCACGGCTGACGGCCAATTTCAGTGGTAAACCAGCCCGCAAGCAGGGCAATCAGACCGGAAGGTCCCATCAGCAGCGTGAACCAAAGGAACGGGCGGGACTGATAAAGCCGCTTTTTATAACGCAGCCACACACCCAGCACGCCTGCCGTGATCATCAGCAGACCGAGCGCGACCATGATGCGGAAAGACCAGAAAACTACCGGCGAATAGGGACGATCTTCTTTCGGAAAATCCTTCAGCGCGGGCACCTGTTTTTGCAGGCTATGTGTCAGGATCAGACTGCCCAGATAAGGGATCTCCAGCGCATATTTCGTGCGTTCCTGCTCCATATCCGGGATGCCAAAAAGAATTAACGGTGTGGCTTCCCCGGGCGGATTTTCCCAGTGCCCTTCAATGGCCGCAATTTTGGCGGGCTGATATTCCAGCGTATTCAGTCCGTGGGCGTCACCGACCATTGCCTGAATGGGGGCGACGATCAGCGCCATCCACAATGCCATGGAAAACATTTTCCGAACCGCTGGCGTATCATTGCCGCGAAGCAGGTGCCAGGCACCGGAAGCCCCCACAAAGAACGCACTGGCGAGGAAAGCCGCGATGGACATATGGAACAGACGGTAAGGAAATGACGGGTTAAAAATGACCTTAAACCAGTCCGTCGGCACCACGACGCCATTGACAATTTCATAGCCCTGCGGAGTATGCATCCAGCTGTTCGATGCCAGGATCCAAAAGGTGGAGATAAGCGTGCCCAGCGCCACCATACAGGTCGCAAAGAAATGCAGGCCAGGCCCCACCCGGTTCCAGCCGAACAACATCACGCCCAGAAAACCGGCTTCGAGGAAAAATGCGGTCAGCACTTCATAGGTCAGTAAAGGGCCGGTAATGCTACCGGCAAATTGCGAGAATCCGCTCCAGTTGGTGCCGAACTGATAGGCCATCACCAGACCTGACACGACCCCCATGCCAAAGTTAACAGCAAAAATTTTGGACCAGAAATGATACAGATCCCGGTAACTGCGGTTGCCGGTTTTCAGCCACATCCCTTCAAGCACCGCAAGAAAACTGGCCAGCCCGATCGTAATGGCAGGAAATATGATGTGAAAAGACACGGTGAATGCGAATTGTATTCTTGCCAGGTGAAAAGCATCTAATCCAAACATTGCTGACATCCCCTATGGAGAAAGTGGGACACGTTAATTAAAATTAACATACAGAGTACACTTGTGATTTATACGTGATTAAGATGAAAGGATTGTGCACTGATATTATTTTGCGGGGTAGATACAGTTTGGTGAAAATACACTATAACAGTTCAGATAATTTTCGTTTTTAATTTTAAAATTCAATGATTTATTTGTTGTTTTTTTCGCGGGGCGGAATTTATGTTATTTCCCGCCTGCGCATGATAAAAATTAAAAACATTGTCACCAGAATAGTGGAATTTATTGATTTTTAAGGTTTTATATTTCGTTTGTATTTTTTACTCTGCCGGGAGTAAATGTTATCCCTAAAACGTATATTCAATTTTAATAAAACTGTTATAGCTCAATCCGGTTCGCGGAAATGAACCGGAAATAGTTTTAACATGATGATAAATTGAGTATTCGGATATGATGGTAACAATGTTTGTGTGGAATTAATTTTAGCTGTTTTTAGGAATTTACTGAATGATCATCAGCGTATTTCCCTGACGCTATTCGTGCTGAAGGGACTGGGTTTCTGCGCCGTCACCGGACAGGCCAACCCTGACGCACAAGGCAATGATCAGCGCAGCACTTAACATCACAATACCTGCCGTGATAAATACCCCGGAGATCCCCCCCAGTCCGAACATGACGCCTCCCAGTGCCGCACCGGCCGCGATAGAAGATTGCACGGCAGCCACCACCATGCCTCCTGCGCTCTCAGCCTGATCGGGCACCGAGCGGGTTACCCAGTTTGACCAGGCGACGGGGACACCGCCGAATGCCAGCCCCCACAGCAAAACCAGCAGAGTGAGTCCGGTGATCTGAACGGGCAGTAATATCATCCCCAGCGCTGCGATACCGACTAAACAAGGCATCACAATCAGCGTCAGGCGAAGGCTGTAAGTCATTATCCATCCGGCCAGCAATGTACCCGCAAAATTTGCCACTCCGAATCCGAGCAATAGCAGGGCCAGTCCGCCCGCATCTACATGACTCACGCTTTCCAGAGAAGGGCGAATATACGTAAACAGGGCATACTGGCCGGTATGTGCCAGCACGCAGCCGGACATCCCCGTGGCAATGCCGGGACGGCGCAGCAATGTTAAGACTGATGCTATATGTGTAACCTGACGGGGCGCCATGCGCGGTAATGTGAACCACTGAAAAGCAAGAGTGACTCCTCCCACCAGAGCCGCGGCAATGAACGCGCTGCGCCAGCCATAGAGTTCACCGAGAAAGCTTCCCAGCGGCACGGAAACGACGGTTCCCACCGCAATACCACTGAAGATAACCGACAGTGCCCGCGGCACGAGTTTCTCCGGAACCAGCCGCATCGCGACCGCTGCGGCCATACTCCAGAATCCGCCCAGCGCGACGCCAAGCAGGATCCGCATCACCAGCAACACGGCAAGGCTGGAGGAAAGGGCGACCAGCAGGTTTGAGGCGATCATCAGCACAGTAAAACTTAACAGAACGGTTCTGCGGTCAAGCTTACGGGTCAGGCCCGGTACCAGCAGTCCGGCGAACAGCGCGATAACCGCGGTGACCGTCACCGCCTGACCGGCCAATGCTTCCGTCACCTGCAGGTCTGAGGCCATGGGCGTTAACAGGCTGGCTGGCAGGTATTCTGCTGTTAACAAACCGAACACGCCCATGGTGAGGGAGAAGACTGCCATCCATGCTGGCGGAGCCTGTTGTACATCTTGTTGGGTCGCGGGCGCTGAGCCCTCTGTTTTATGATTCATTTCAAATGTTCCTGAAGATTAACGTAGCGCAGAGTCTAGGCAGGATGGTTGAGATGATCTATGATTCGAAATCCTTGTTTTTTGACTATTACTCCTGAAATGACCCAGCACGATCCCTTTGCCCTTTCTTCTGACCTGATCAGTGAACTCCTGACAGGAATGCGTCTGCGTGGTGTGCAATATCGCCGCATCCAGACCGGCTCTGAATTTGGCATGGCGTTCAAACCGAGGCCCGGACATGCTTATTTTCACTATCTTGCCGTCGGTTCCGCTGTTCTTAAAACCGGGGATGGCGCGCTCCATCCATTGTCTGCCGGTGATGTCATTTTTATGCCGCACGGAATGGCACATCAGCTTCTTTCTGAACCCGGCCATACCGCTCAGGACATTGACGACTTCGATGTCGCCCCATTAGGGGAAGCCGTGAGTGGTGTGGATACCTGCCCGAGCAGGGATACGATACCGGGCGCGATTCTTTTTTATGGCTGCATGGCGTTTGATCTGGGCGGAATGCAAAGTCTGGGTAAACTGATGCCGGAAACCATGGTGGCGGATGCCAAAGGCGAACGCTATCCCGGACTGTTGCCGGTGATGGATTCGATGAAACGTGAAATATGCTCCGGCCGCATCGGCTTTGCAGGCATTCTGGCCCGGCTTGCGGAAGTTGCCGCGGCAATGATTGTTCGCGGGTGGGTGGAATGTGGATGTGAAAATGCCTCAGGCATTGCCGCTGCATTGCGGGAACCCCGGCTGGCAAGGGCAATTCTGGCGCTGCACCGGCATCCGGGCAGGAACTGGACCGTCGCGGAGCTGGCGGCAGAGTCGCACATCTCGCGCTCGGTTTTCGCCGCGCGTTTTCAATCAATGATTGGCGTATCGCCGTTGCGTTACGTGACGGAACTGCGCATGCAACTCGCCACGCAGTGGCTCTCAGACAGCAAGATTTCTATCGAGAACGTGGCATTTCGTCTGGGTTATACCTCACAGGCTGCGTTTAGCCGGGCTTATAAGCGCATTACCGGGCAATCGCCCGGTGTCAGCCGTTAATTGCTGTGAGTCATCGGGGCATAAAGAATATTCCCTCAGGCTGCTTCGGGATAAGCCAGAAGCAGCCTGTATACGTCATCAGCGGGAGCTGTTGATCTCCAGAAACTCCCCGACGCATTTCATACAGGCTTCCCGTTCCTCGACGTGTGGCATGTGGCTCGAATTCTCGAAAATCACCCATTCAGCGCCTTTGATTAAATCTGCGAACGGCTGCACCACGTCGGGAGCGGCTTCATCGTAGCGGCCGGAAATCAGCAATACCGGCACGTTAATGGCGGGCAGGCGGTCGATCACCGTCCAGTCTTTCATGCTGCCAATGACGTGGAATTCAGTCGGGCCGTTCATGGCGAGGTACACCGTCGGATCCTCGTCCATCGCCGCAAAGGTACGTTTTACCTCCTCCGGCCACGGATCGAGACGGCAGACATGACGGGCATAGAATACCTGCGACGCCGCTTTGTATTCTGCGCTGTTGAGGGTTCCGGCGGCTTCATGTGCCAGTAAGGTTTCCTGAACCTCCGGCGGCAGTTCGCTGCGCAGGCGGGCGGCGGCCTGCAACCAGAGTTCCATCGAGGCCGGTGAGTTGGCGATGACCAGCGCTTTCAGGCCAGGAGGTTGCATGACGGCGTGTTCGGCACCGAGCATGCCGCCCCAGGACTGGCCGAGCAGCGCGTAATCTTTTTCAATGCCCAGATGGCGCAGCAAATTATCCAGTTCCGCCAGAAAGAACGCGGGCTGCCAGAAGCCGGCGGGTTTGTCGGGAAGGTGGGTCGAGCGACCATTACCAATCTGATCGTAGTGGATCACCGCGCGGCCGGTTCCGGCGATATCGCGGAAGGCATCAACGTAATCATGGGTGCAGCCGGGGCCGCCGTGAGCAATAACCAGCGGAGTCTTGCCGTTGTGTAAATCGCCACAGATGCGGTACCAGGTCTGGTATTGCTGAAACGGCGCATAGCCTTCAGTGATGTTGTACATTTTGTTTCCCCTGTCGGTGAATAATAACCACAGGGTAAACATCGGGGCGGCGTTGAACAGCTAGTAAAAAAGATAGAAAACAGGGCAGATTAACTGTCGAGTAAACGGTAATGCATCGCGCGAACCACGGCCTGCACACGGTTACTGGCCCCCAGTTTGCGGGCGGCGGTATTGAGATGGAGCGTGACGGTGGCAATCGACCGGTTGAGTTTGCGGGCGATCTCTTTGGCGGTTAAGCCTTCTGCCGCCCACGTCAGACATTCGCGTTCGCGCTTGCTTAAGCGCACGTGGCGACAGGTGAGAATGCTGCTGTCGAACAGCGGAAACACGCACTCCTGAAAGGTCAGCGCCAGCAGGCTCAGTTCGGCCAATACATCATGAATATCCAGCTCATGTCCCGCACCGGTGTGAATGCCGGTGACCGTCACAAATCCACCATTTGGCAAATGCAACGGCACCGTCGCGCCGCTCGGCATGTTGTTATCGCACATGTAATGGGTGACCGGTTTGTTGAGGTCACTGAGGCGGTTTTGCAGCGAGGTATTGTCCGGGCGCTGATAAGACCAGACAAACGGTGCGCAGCTTTCGAGAGCGTAATGCTGCACCGGATCGACCTGATAATACCCGTTCTCCAGCCATAACCGCTGCATGTCGCCGGGCACATTACACATCCGCAACAGCGACGGTGTGATCAGCTCGCCCTCAAGCGAACGCGGTACCGGCGTGTAGTCGTAAATCAGGGCGTCAAACCCCAGGCGCGAGGTCTGAGCGAAAAGCTGATCAAACGCACCATCAACGGTCGTTTCCCGCAAAGACACTGCACTCTCTTGCACCGCGAGCTTCATGAATTTATCTCCGCATCACTGTTTGCCAGTCTGAATGGGCTGATCGGGCACCGGTTTTGCTCAATCTCACCTGGTAAAGAAAATTTATGCAATCGCGGTGCCACATCGCTGGCGGTGCAAACCTAGTATTTTTGCTAACTACCGGCGGGGCCTGACTGCGGATAACGTAAAGCCACAGGGGAAAAGACTCTCGCTCTGCACCAGAAACTGTCATTAAGAGGATTGTCATGCACCGTTACCGATTTTTGCTCTGGCGACCGCTGCAACTGCTGCCGGTGTTGCTGGGGATAAGTATTCTGACTTTCGTGATGGTGCGCGCCATACCCGGCGATCCGGCGCGGATCCTGCTTGGGGTACGCAGCACACCGGAAGCCATCGCCCGAATCCGGGTGCAGTACGGACTGGATCTGCCGGTCTGGCAGCAATATCTCTATTTTCTGCGCAACCTGTTTCATGGCGAGATGGGCAAGTCACTGATTTACCGTGTGGATACGTTAACGCTGATCATGTCGCGTATTGAGCCAACCCTGTATCTGGTGCTCGGCAGCGTGCTGCTGGCGATGCTGTTTACTGTGCCGCTGGCGGCCGGAGCGGCACGACATCGCGGGCAACTGGCGGATCAGGTGATCCGTTTACTTTCTACTATCGGCCTCGGATTACCGGCGTTCTGGCTGGCGATCATGATGATTTTACTGTTCAGTCTGTCCCTCGGCTGGTTCCCGGTGTCGGGCTATGGCAGCGATGTCGGCGAGCGTATTCATCACCTGTTTCTGCCGTGCCTGACCGTTGCGCTGGCGCTGTCAGCGGTTCTGACCCGTAACCTGCGCGCCAGTCTGCTGATGGAATTACAGAATGATTACGTCACCGCCGCCCGTGCGCGGGGGCAAAACGAAAACCGTATTTTCTGGCGACATGTGATGCCCAATTCACTGGTGCCGACAGTCAATCTGCTGGCAGTAAATATCGGCTGGCTGATTGGCAGCACGGTGGTAATTGAGAGCGTATTTGCCATTCCCGGTATGGGGCAGTTGCTGGTGAAAGCCATTATCAGCCGTGATTACATGGTGGTGCAGGGTGTGGTGCTGGTGTTCGCCCTGGCGACAGTCATCGTGAACCTGATTGCAGACTTACTGACTGTGGCGCTGGATCCGAGGGTGAAGCTATGAGCATGACCGAAAAGATAGCGACACAACGCATGGGCCATTTTCACCTGCGCGGGTTGCCGCGCCAGCAGGCGTTACGGCTCGGCATGCTGATGCTGAGTGTCTGGGTTCTGATTGCGCTGCTCAGTCCGTGGATCGCGCCGTTCGATCCGATTGCGCAGGATGCATCTGTGACACTGTCACCCCCAACGTTCGCCCATCCGTTTGGCACCGATAACTTTGGCCGCGACATTCTTTCCCGCGTGATGTGGGGGGCACGGATTGATCTGCAAATCTGTCTGATTGGTGTGATTTTTCCGTTTACCTTCGGCACGCTGATCGGCGCGTTTGCCGGATATCTCGGCGGCGCAGTCGATACTTTTTTCATGCGGGTGATAGACGTGGTGCTGGCGTTTCCTTTTCTGGTGCTGATGCTGTCGATCATCGCCATTCTCGGGCCGGGACTGGGCAGTTTTTATATCGCGATGGCGATGGTGGGCTGGGTGTCGTATGCCCGTCTGGTGCGCTCGCAGGTGCTGACGCTTAAACACCGGGATTTCATTCTGGCCGCGCGCAGCCTGGGCTACAGCCATCCCCGTATTTTACTTTTGCATCTTCTGCCCAACGCGCTGACCAGTTCGCTGGTGTTCTCGATGTCCGACTGCGTGCTGGTGTTACTCAGTGGCGCGTCGGTGAGTTATCTCGGCCTGGGCGTCCAGCCGCCGGTAGCGGAATGGGGCGTGATGGTCGCCGAAGGCCAGAGCTTTATTACTACGGCGTGGTGGATAACCACCTTCCCCGGTTTGGCGATTGTGGTGCTGGCGATGAGTTTCAGCCTGCTGGCGGACGGACTGGGTGACAAACTGGGGGAACGGCCATGACGTTAATGCAGGTTTCCGGCTTAACCATTGAAGACCGGCAAGGTGTGGCGCTGGTGGACAGACTCTCGCTGACATTGAATGCGGGCGATATTCTCGGGCTGGTCGGCGAAAGTGGCTCCGGCAAAACCCTGAGCTGTCGCGCCATGATGCGTCTGCTGCCCGGTGAAGGGCTGCATATTCGCGCCGGGGAAATCCGCCTCAATGGCACCGATTTACTGACGCTGAACGATAAACGCATGACGGCCATTCGCGGGCGGGAGATCGGCATGATTTTCCAGAATCCGGCCAGCCATCTGAATCCGGTGATGACCATCGGTCAGCAGATTGCTGAAAGCCGCCGTCTGCATTTTGGGGCCAGCCGCCGTGAAGCGCAGAGTCAGGCGGTGGAACTGCTGCGTCAGGTCGGTATTCCGGATCCGCAGCGACGGGCAGATAACTATCCGCACGAGTTTTCCGGCGGCATGCGTCAGCGGGCAATGATCGCCGTGGCGCTGGCCTGCGAACCCAAAATGCTGATTGCTGATGAACCGACCACGGCGCTGGATGTCACGGTGCAGATGCAGATTTTACGTCTGCTCCGCGATCTGCGCGACCGGCTGGGTATCGCGATTATTCTGATCACTCACGACCTTGGCGTGGTGGCGCAAACCTGTGACCGCATTGCGGTGATGTACGGCGGGCGTTTATGTGAAACCGGTGAAAAACGGCCGGTCCTGGCCCAGGCGCAGCATCCTTATACGCGCGGCCTGATTGACTGTCAGCCGGTCAGTGAAGGCGGCAGCGGACGGCTGATCACGCTGCCCGGTCAGCCACCGGTCGCAGCACATTTTCCCAGTGGTTGCCGTTTTCATCCCCGCTGTGCGCAGGCGTCCGCGCTCTGCCGTGAAAATCAACCCGCGATGTCAGCGGGCGGCCACGCAACGGCCTGTCATCATCCGCTGAACCACGGGAGGCACAATGAGTCATTCGTCTGATCTCACGCCGCAGCCGTATCCGCTGCTGGAAGTGGAAGCACTCTCCGTGACATTTCCGGTCTCCGGCTTTGGCTTCAAAAAGCGTCACGTTCAGGCGGTAAACGGTGTGTCCCTGCATATTCACGCAGGCGAAACGCTGGGGCTGGTCGGTGAATCGGGCAGCGGAAAAAGTACCCTCGGGCGGGCGATGTTGCAGCTGGAAAATGCCAGCGCCGGACGGGTTCGTTTTAACGGGCAACTGATTACCGACGGCATGAAACCTGACATTGCCCGTCTGCGACAGCAAACCGCGATGATTTTTCAGGATCCGTTTTCCTCACTCAACCCGCGCCAGACGATTGGCGAAAGTATCGGCGAGGTGTTGCGGGTACACAACAAAGTGGCGAAAGCGGACATCCCGGCGCGGGTCAGCACGCTGCTGACGCTGGTTGGCCTCAGCCCGGAACATGCCACGCGCCGTCCGCAGGCGCTGAGCGGTGGACAATGTCAGCGCGCCGGCATTGCCCGGGCGCTGGCTATCGAGCCACGCCTGATTGTCGCTGATGAATGTGTTGCGGCGCTGGATGTGTCGATTCAGGCGCAGATCATCAATCTGCTGATGGATCTGCGCGAAAGCATGGGGCTGGCGATCTTATTTATTGCCCATGATCTGGCGATTGTGCGCCGCCTGTGTGACCGCGTGGCGGTGATGTATCTCGGACGTATTGTCGAAAGCGGGCCGACGCAAACGGTGTTTAATGCGCCGCGCCATCCGTATACCGCCGCGCTGGTAGCGGCAATCCCTGAAATCGACCCCGACCGGCCGCTGCCGGAGCATCCGTTACAGGGAGAACCACCCAGCCCGGTTTCGTTGCCTGCGGGCTGCGCTTTCCATCCACGCTGTGCCTTTGCGCTGCCTGAGTGCAGGCACGGTGCGGCACCTGAAACCCGGCATATTGCCGACCATGCCTTCGCCTGTGTTCTTGATAACCACAAAAGCGACGGGATCAATCCGATGACTGAAGGAATGTTACATGAAGCAAAAGCATTTTAACGTTGTGGCCGCCGGGGTGCTGCTGGCGTTGAGTCTGGTCAGCGAAATGGCGCAGGCTGCGGGGGTACTGACCATTGGCCGTCGTGAAGACAGCACCACATTTGACCCGATCAAGTCGGCGCAAAACGCCGATAACTGGGTGTTCTCCAACGTGTTCGATCCGCTGGTGCGCGTTGACAATACCGGCACCAAACTGCTGCCGGGCCTGGCTGAAAGCTGGACGATTTCGCCGGACGGTAAAACCTATACGCTGAAAATGCGCGACGCGAAATTCTCTGACGGCACGCCGGTGACCGCCTCTGATGCCGTGTTCAGCCTGACGCGTATCCGTGATGACGCCGGATCGCTGTGGAAGGATTCATACAGCATTATCGATACGCTGAAAGCCCCCGATGCCCATACGCTGGTGATCACCCTGAAAACGCCGTCGGCAGCATTCCTTTCTCAACTGGCACTGCCGAATGCCTCGGTGATTTCGCAGCAGGCGCTGACCAAACAGGGCGCGGATGATTTTGCCGAACACCCGTTGGGTTCCGGCGCGTTCAGCGTGAAAGAGTGGACGCGCGGTGAGAAAGTCGAACTGGTGAAGAACCCGTACTACTGGGACGCCGCAAAAGTGAAACTCGATGGCGTCGAGTGGCTGACGCTGCCGGACGACAATACCCGCATGCTGAAAGTGCAGGCCGGAGAAATTGACGCGGCACTGTCGATCCCGTTCTCGCGCATTTCATCGCTGCAAAAAGACCCGAAACTCGCCGTCGAACTGGATACGTCAACCCGTGAAGATCACCTGCTGATCAACCATTCTCACGGTGACCTGGGCAAAGTGGAAGTGCGTCAGGCGCTGGACTTCGCCATCGATAAAAAAGCCATTATTGATACCGTGACGTTTGGTTACGGCAAAATCGCCAACTCCTACATCCCTGATGGCGCGCTGTATCATTACGCTGACAACCTGCAACGCCCGTACGACCCGGAAAAAGCCAAACAACTGCTGGCCGCCGCCGGAGTGAAAAATCTGACCCTGAAATATCTGGTGAATGCCGGTGATGAAGTGGATGAACAGATTGCGGTATTGCTGCAACAGCAACTGGCAAAAGCCGGGATCACTGCCAACTTGCAGAAAGTGGATCCGAGCCAGAGCTGGGACATGTTAGTGGCGGGGGACTATGACATTTCGGTGATGTACTGGACTAACGACATTCTCGACCCTGATCAGAAAACCACCTTTACGCTGGGCCATGACTCGAACATGAATTACATGACGCGTTATCACAATGACAAAGTGAAAGCGCTGGTGGCCGCCGCGCGGGTGGAGATGGATCCGAAGAAGCGTGAACAGATGTACATCGATTTGCAGAAAATGGCGAAAGCCGATGTGAACTGGATTGATCTGTATTACAGCCCGTACCGCAACGTGACCCGTAAAAATATCAAAGATTTCCACCAGAATCCGTTAGGGCGCTTCACACTCGAGGAGACGGTGAAAGAATAAGAAATCCTGCACCAGGGAGATAATAAGAAAGTTGAGACAAAAGTCTGTTTTGCCCTTTTTAGCCCGCTTCCGAGCGGGCTTTTTTATTGCCTGTAAATCTGACGTTTTCCCCCGTTACATCTTCAACGCTTCATCAACTGTCAGGCAGATGCTGCTTGATTTTGAGCGATTGCTCAAGTACCTTGCTGGTCTTGAGCGCTTGCTCAAAATCTATCTGAGGCACTTTTTATGTTCGTCAATAACCGCTGGCTGATACTTGCGATTGTCACCAGTACACTCTTTTTGATCATCATTGATATGACCGTGCTGTACACCGCGTTACCGCGTCTGACGCAGGCGCTGGACGCCACGGCATCGGAAAAATTATGGATAGTGAATGCCTATCCGCTGGTGGTCGCCGGTCTGTTACCGGGCGCGGGAATGCTCAGTGACCGCATCGGACACAAAAATCTTTTTATGAGCGGGCTGCCGGTATTTGCGTTCGCTTCCCTGTGCGCGGCGTTTTCTGCCAGCGCTGAAATGCTGATCGCCTCCCGCGTTTTCCTGGCGATTGGCGCGGCGATGATGATGCCTGCGACGCTGGCAATTGTGCGCCACGTATTTACCAACGAACGTGAACGTGCGCTGGCGATCGGCATCTGGTCGGCGGTGGCTTCCGGCGCTGCGGCGCTCGGGCCAGTCATTGGCGGCGTGCTGCTGGAATATTTCTGGTGGGGCTCGGTGTTCCTGATCAACGTGCCGATTGTGCTGGCCGTTTTCCCGTTTGCACAGGCGCTGATCCCGCGCGGTGAAGGTAATAAACAACGTCCGTGTGATTTTGCCGGTTCTGCGCTGGTGATGGCGGGGCTGGTGGGCGTGATTTACGCGCTGAAAGAGCTGAGCCAGATTAATTCGTCGTGGCTGGTGATCATGGGTTCTGCGGCCGCAGGCGTCCTGTTCCTCGGTTTATTCGTCAGAAGACAAAAACGCGCAGTACAGCCGATGATCGACTTTTCACTGTTCCGCAACCGTGCGTTTGCCTGTGGCGTGGGCGTGGCGATCACCTCAATGATTGCGCTGATCGGTATCGAACTGGTGCTGAGCCAGCGGTTGCAGCTGGTGCTCGGACTGACGCCGTTTATGGCGGCGATGTTTATCCTGCCGATCCCGGTGGCGTCTGCGCTGGCCTCGCCGCTGGCGGGTATGCTGATCCCGCGTGTCGGTGTGCGCAAAATGATGCTCGGCGGCTTCGCGATATCTGCACTCGGCATCGTCATTCACGCCCTGGTCTACGACGGCAGCGCGGTGATACAGCTGATCAGTCTGTTTATTTTAGGTTTTGGCCTTGGTGGCGCAGTGACCGCAGCCTCGACGTCGATCATGCTCAACGCCCCGGAAGACAAGGCCGGAATGGTGGCCGCGATAGAAGATGTGTCGTGGGAAATGGGCGGCGTGCTCGGCGTGACCTTGCTGGGCGGCCTGATGACGGCGGTTTACAGCCGCAGCCTGACACTTCCGCAAGGACTGGTCAGTGGTGAAACGGCGTATGACAGTCTTGATGAAGCCTTGGCGCTCGCCGGGCATCTCAGTCCTGAGCATGCTTCGTTACTGACCAGTCTGGCGCGAACAGCGTTTGATCAGGCGTTTCTGGCGGTGCTGATTTCTGCGGCTGTGCTGGTGATTGCCAGCGTCGTGGTGCTGAAAATCGTGCTGCGTAAGTCCGTGGGCACACGCCAGGCTTCCTGATAAAATGCCGGTCTGAGCAACTGCTCAATGCCAGTACAGGATAAATTATGAAAGAAAACCGGGAAGCGTTAAGGGCTAAAATTCTTGACGGAGCCATCAGTCTCTTTATCGAAAAGGGGATTGAAAAAGTCACGACGCGCGAGCTGACGGAGTACGTCGGGATTTCCCGCAGCCACATTTATCATTATTTTCCTGACTGGCAGACGCTGTGCGTTGAAGCGCTGTCGGTGGTGATGATGGCGGAGCTGAAAGAGTTTTCCGCTGAAATTTCACCGCTTGAGCCCAAAGCAAAATTACACACGCTGGTGTGCAATTATCTTCCCGATACGCAGGGCGATATCTGGCAGTTGTATGGTTCGCTGTGGCAACTGGCGGCGCATAATGAGGCTTACGCCGAACTGGCGCGGCTGATGGTGCATAAGTGGCTGGCGCTGCTGGCCGACATTATCCGCGCCGGGATCGACAGCGGCGTGTTCCGCCCGACCGATGCCGGACGCGTTACCCGCCAGTTGTCTGCCATCATGAATGGCTATTCCGATCAGCTGATCGTCATGCCTTCCGCCGCAGCGCGTCAGGAAGCGATGGACGATATTCTCGATTTTATCGGGCGGGTGCTGGAGAAATAAAAAAGGGAGAGGGTATAGCAGAGTTGTCTGCTAAACCCCCT
>NZ_JYDF01000033.1:0-25096 GCF_003263525.1 Rahnella sp. NRRL B-41462
CAGCGACAGGCTGGAAATCTTGCCGCTGCGCGGTTCCTTCTCTCGGTCTTCGAGCCACAGGTCTCGAAGCCGCTCCGTTCAGCAAGATTTCTGAACCGCCCGCACGATCTCAAATTCAAAGTCGGATTGTTTTTCATCTTTTAGAAAAGTGTATTGGCGTGATCAAAAATGGCACCGAATGAACGGTTCGAGACCCAAGGCTCGACACCTGAAATGAGGGAATCGCGA
Organism: Rahnella sp. NRRL B-41462; assembly: GCF_003263525.1. Classification (NCBI taxonomy): domain Bacteria; kingdom Pseudomonadati; phylum Pseudomonadota; class Gammaproteobacteria; order Enterobacterales; family Yersiniaceae; genus Rahnella; species Rahnella sp. NRRL B-41462. Next base: position 229 of record NZ_JYDF01000033.1, read on the forward strand.
AGCGATGACATTTTACGCCACTCACTGTTGCCGGGAAATATGTCCGTCGTGCCTGCGGTAGCGCGTGTTGAAAAAAGCGGGGGGAATGCAAAGGGGGAAAGCACTTCCCCCTTTGTTCGGTTTCGGCGCGACACATTCAATAATCACCGTTCGTGAGAAACCGAAATATTCTCGATCAGATTTGAAAAGTCGCAATCACAGCAACCTCTGCAAAGTAGAGCCGCCATTGCAGCGGCCTTTCTGCAAAGAAAGTTTCCTGCCCTTTTCAAAGGGCAAAAATTACGCTTCCGGCGCTATCTCCCCGCTCATCTGCGGAGGCTGCTTACGAAACGCATTGGTGATGAACGCCAGATACCCGAGGCCAATCGCGCCCCAGACTAAGCCCAGAGTCATCGAACTCGATTCCAGATTCAGCCACAACGCACCGACGGTCAGCGCACCAATCACCGGCAGGATCAGGTAACTGATGTGATCTTTCAGCGTGCGGTTACGTTTTTCACGGATGTAGAACTGTGAAATTACCGACAGGTTCACGAAGGTGAACGCCACCAGCGCACCGAAGTTAATCAGCGCGGTCGCTGTCACCAGATCAAAGGTTATCGCAGACATCGCCACAACACCGACCAGCAATACGTTGAACGTCGGGGTACGCCATTTCGGATGCACATAACCGAACAGTTTTTCCGGGAACACGCCATCACGGCCCATCACGTACAGCAGACGGGAAACACCCGCATGTGCGGCCATGCCTGATGCCAGAACGGTTACACAACTGAAGCACAGAATGACGGACTGGAAGAACTTACCTGCCACGTACAGCATGATTTCAGGCTGAGACGCGTCCGGATCTTTAAAGCGCGAGATGTCCGGGAAATACAGTTGCAGGAAGTAAGACACCACCACGAAGATGATGCCGCCAATCAGCGCGGTCAGGAAAATCGCTTTCGGAATGACTTTGCCCGCGTTTGGCGTTTCTTCAGACAGTGAACTGATACCGTCAAAGCCCAGAAATGAGAAGCACAGAATGGTCGCACCGGTAATCATCGGCACTACATGCGCATTTTCACTGAAGAATGGCTTAGTGGTTGCCAGCGTACCCATCCCCTCGCCCATATAAACGCCACGCACTAACAGACCCAGGAACACCACCATGATCGCCACCTGCACCACAACGATAATGCTGTTCAGGTTCGCCACAATCTTGATGCCGCGCAGGTTGAAGGCGGTCATCATGCCGACCAGCGCCACCACAAATATCCATGACGGCACGCCAGGGAAAATGGCTTCCAGATAGATTTTCGCCAGCAGGATGTTGATCATCGGCATGAACAGGTAGTCCAGCAGTGATGACCAGCCGACCATAAAGCCGACGTGCGGGCTGATAGCTTTTTGCGCGTAAGTGTAAGCAGAACCGGCAGACGGGAAACGCTGCACCAGTTTGCCGTAGCTCACGGCAGTAAACAGAACGGCGATCAGCGCGAAGATGTACGCTGTCGCGACGTGACCATCGGTCAGGCCGGAAACAATGCCGAACGTATCGAAAATGGTCATCGGTTGCAGATAGGCAAGCCCCATCATGACAACCTGAACCAGTGTCAGGGTTTTACGCAGTTGTACACGCTGAGTGGCCGGAGCGGCAGATGCATTAGCAGACATGGTTCAGCCCTCCCTGGATTGCAGACACCGGGCGCTTAAACGCCTCTGAAAGCAACGTACAGGGAAAACTTCGGGAGTTATTACCAGTAAACGGGGGGTAGATCTTCACGTCGCTGAACGCGGAGGTGAAGGCTGTGCGAATGTGACCGCAGCTGACAGAAGCACCGGCAGGCACCGGTACAGGTTTGAAGTATTGCCCCATATTACATTTCCTCATAGTGGCGACCGTTTTTAATTTGGGATCGCACACGAACCTTGTTATCTATCCGGATCTGGGTCCGGCCTCTGTTGAATTAGTTTGGGTACTGCATATACAAAAAAAATAACCGGCGCCTTTAAGCGTCGGTTATCTGCAGTGCGGCGTATTTTGCACAAATCACGCATGAATGACAACATTCACAGGCGTTGCGTTACAAATTCTTTTCCAGTATTGAACATAATGCGCGTATTCGTTAACCGTGCTACGCGTTGCGGAGCATCCAGTCTATCTCCGTTTCCGTCACCCTTCTCTCGAACTGCAACAGTTCATCGGATTTACAGGTGTGATAGACGTGTGAGAAACGTTCGCCGAGGATTTTCTTCAGCGCGGGCTGATCGTCAAAATCATACAGCGCATCGCTCTGGCGGATAGGCAGCGGAATACCTTCCTGTTCCAGACCGTTACCGGTGACCGGTTCGGGTAACGGCAAATCGTTGTCCAGACCATACAGCATGCCCGCCAGTACGGTGGCGACCACTAAATACGGGTTAGCATCGGCACCGGCCACGCGATATTCCACGCGGTGATCGGCGGTTCCGCTGCAAGGAACACGCAGGGCAACGGTACGGTTATTGTGCCCCCACGACGCCTGCGTCGGCACATACATGCCCGGCTGGAAGCGGCGGAAGGAATTGACGTTTGGCGCCAGCACCGCCATAGAGGCCGGCATCAGTGCAATCATGCCAGCGAGCGCGCGTTTCATCAGTTCAGAATCTTCGCCACTGGCATTGGCAAACAGGTTTTTACCGTTGTCGTCGAGCACGCTGAGATGGATGTGCATCCCGCTGCCCGCATATTCATCGTAAGGTTTCGCCATAAAGGTGGCGTCCATATCGTGATTTTCCGCCACCAGACGCACCAGACGTTTGAGCATCAGGGCGTAATCACAGGCGCGCAGAATATTTTCGCTGTGGTGCAGATTGATTTCGAACTGGCCCGGTGAGGATTCCGCCACCGCGCCATCCGCAGGTAACCCCTGAATGTGCGCCAGACGATCAATGTCACTGAGCACATCCGCAAAGTGATCGAGATTATCGACGGAGTAAACCTGAGTATGCATGCTGCGTTCCTGCGTCCCCGGGGTGCAGGGTGGCTGAATATAGCCTTCCGCATCACGCTGCCTGTCGAGCAGATAGAACTCCAGCTCTACCGCTACCACCGGGAACAGGCCCCGCTGGCGCAATGTTTGCCAGATATGATTAAGCACATTGCGTGGTTCAACGTTAAAGGGAGTGCCATCTTCGTCAAGCATGGTCAGAAGCAACTGGCCGGTATGTTCAGGGTCGGAAGCCGATGGCGTTAAGGTTCCGGGAACCGGCACACAGGTGCGGTCGGGTTCGCCCAGTTCCTGGCCTAGTCCGGCTTCTTCCACAACATTACCGAGAATGTCCATGGCGAAGACCGATGCCGGGAAATAACAACCTTTTTCGAGTTTACGGAGTGCTGAGACGGGAACGCGTTTGCCGCGGAAGGAGCCATTGAGATCGGTGAGCAGGACGTCGACGTGAAGGGTTTGCGGGTGACGCTCCAGGTATTGGGATACTTCATCCTGGAACGCGCTACTTCGCTCTTCAACGTGCTTAGCGAGGGGCTCGGTCCCGCTAATCTCTTTCTTAATTTCATTCATCAGTTCAGTCGCTTGCATAGGTTTTCCGCCATTTGCTGGTTTCCGGCATATCAGGCTCCAACAGGGTGCCAGCCGGTTATCTTTACCGGGTCATCACTTTGTTCAACGCTGTGCTCTCATGGAGTGGGGATCCTCTCAGTTTTTTACTCAAAGCTCTTTTATGCTCAAACCGTTTATTGCTCAAAATAACGGCCATATCATTAACCCTAGCCTTAACATTAATTATTTGCAACATGTACATTATCGCAACATATCAGTTTGAAAAGCGACCTGAGCGCTGCTAAATTGGTCAATATAAGGTCAATATTCTGAGCAGTAACGTGCGGGGAGGCACGTACTGTCAGCCAATTCATCTACTCAACGAGGCGGTATTATGGGCAATATATTTTCCACGGCATCTGCGGGAAAAGAGACGCGCTACAGACCGGTCATTGGGGTAGTCATGTGTAAAAACATCGTTGATGAAAATCCTGCCCTGACTGTCCACGAAAAGTATCTGGACGCCATTTTCAACGCCGATGCCCTTCCCGTTTGTCTGCCACATGAACTGGCAGCGCGCGAAGGCGCGATAGACCAGATTCTGCGCGGTCTCGACGGCATCTTCCTCACCGGCAGCCCCAGCAATATTGAGCCTCATCAGTACGGTGAAGAAGGTGTCGAGGAGCAGGCCGATCCCGGCCGTGACCGCCTGAGTTTGCAGTTGATCCGCGCGACGCTGGATAAAAAAATCCCGTTGTTCGCCGCCTGTCGCGGATTGCAGGAACTGGTGGTTGCCACCGGCGGCAGTTTGCACCGTAAAGTGCAGGACGTGCCGGGCTATATGGATCACCGCGAAGACACCACCTTGCCGCACGACAATCAGTATGATCTCGTGCATCCGGTACATATCGAACCGGGCGGCTTACTTTCGGAATTATTACCCGATTATCAGCAGTTTCAGGTGAACTCCCTTCACGGTCAGGGGGCCAACCGTCTGGGTGACATACTGACCGTGGAAGCACGCGCACCGGACAATCTGGTGGAAGCCGTGAGTGTCCGCAATCATCCGTTTGCCCTTGGTGTGCAGTGGCATCCGGAATGGCACAGTCTGACCGACCCGGTGTCGCGTCAGCTGTTTAACGCTTTTATCGCTGCCTGTCGCAAGGGCCATCAGGCCCGGAGCGCACGAGAGGAATAAACGGATGAGCGAAGTCAGTCTGGCGCCTGGTCGCCGGCTTTCTGAAATTCGCCAGCAACTCGGAATGTCACAGCGCAAAGCCGCCGAGTTGTCTGGCCTGACACACAGCGCCATCAGCACCATCGAACAGGATAAAGTCAGCCCCGCCGTCAGTACGTTGCAAAAGTTATTGCGGGTTTACGGGCTGTCACTTTCGGAGTTTTTCGCCGAAGAACATAAAAGTAACGCGCCGCGTATCGTGATTAATGCGGCGGATTTAATTGAAATCGGCAGCCGCGGCGTGTCCATGCGCATGGTCCACAACGGCACGCCAAACCATACCGTTGCCATGTTGCTGGAAACCTATCAGCCCGGCAGCACCACAGGTGACAAAATCAAACATCAGGGTGAGGAAGTCGGCACCCTGTTAGAAGGAGAAATCATCTTAACCGTCAACGGTCAGAGTTACCCGCTGCGTGCGGGGCAAAGTTATGCCATTAACACCGCGAACCCTCATAGTTTCAGTAATATTTCGACGCGGATTTGCAGGATTGTCAGCGCGCATACCCCTAATACCTTCTAGTTGTCATCGGCTCCGGGCGTGGCAACGGGAACCCGAAGAAGGATGTCATCATGACTGCTCAAACAGGAAGTCCCCGCGCTGCCGGTGTGCCGCACACCGACAGCTATTACGCCGGTTCTGTCAACGACCACGCCCCGTGGCCGGAACTGACAGACAATATTGAGTGCGATGTCTGCATTGTCGGTGCCGGTTTTACCGGCATTTCTTCTGCTTTATATCTGTGTGAGGCCGGTTACGATGTGGTGGTGCTTGAGGCCGCACGGGTCGGCTGGGGCGCCAGCGGGCGTAACGGCGGGCAGGTGGTCAACTCTTACAGCCGCGATATTGATGTGATTGAAGACCGCTACGGACGGCAGACCGCTGATATGCTCGGCAGCATGATGTTTGAAGGGGCGAACATCATCCGTCAGCGCATCGATCAGTATGCCATCGACTGTGACTATCGCCCCGGCTGTATTTTTGCCGCGCTGAGTGCACGCCAGCTTTCGAAACTGCGCGACCAGCAAAAGCTGTGGAACCGTTACGGCCATACTGAACTGACCCTGCTGGATGAAACCGCCGTGCGGCGCGAAATCGCCACCGACCGTTACGTCGGCGGGCTGCTGGATAAAAATGGCGGCCACCTTCATCCGCTGAATCTGGTGCTGGGCGAAGCCGAAGCGGTGCGGCGTCATGGTGGGCGTATATTTGAAGGATCGGCAGTCACGCGCATTGACCACGGCGAACCGGCGTTAGTGCACACGGCCAAAGGTCAGGTCAGCGCCAAATATGTGATTCTGGCGGGCAACGCCTATCTGAGTCAGCAGCTTGCGCCGCGCCTCACGCGTCTCAGCATGCCGTGTGGCTCGCAGATTGTCGCCACAGAACCGCTGTCGGATGACATGGCACTCTCACTGTTGCCCAACAATTACTGCGTGGAAGACTGCAATTATCTGCTCGATTATTTCCGTCTCACCGCTGACAACCGGATGCTGTACGGCGGCGGTGTGACCTACGGCGGTAAAAATCCGCCGAATATCGATTCGGTGATCCTGCCCAAACTTAACCGCACCTTTCCGCAGCTTAAAGGCGTCAAGATTGATTACCGCTGGGGCGGCAATTTCCTGCTGACGTTATCGCGCCTGCCGCAATTTGGCCGGCTGGAAAATAACATCTATTACATGCAGGGTGACAGCGGGCATGGCGTGACGCTGACGCATCTGGCCGGGAAACTCATCACCGAAATGCTGCGCGGAGACGCCGAACGTTTTGATGCGTTCGCCCGTTTACCGCATATGCCGTTCTTCGGTGGCCGCAATTTCCAGGTGCCATTTACCATGCTGGGCGCGGCGTATTATTCCCTGCGCGACCGCCTGGGCGTGTAATCCTTTCATCCTGCAAAGCCCCGCAGTTTAACTGCGGGGAAATCCCTGTGTCAGCCTTTACCCGCCACCGGAAATTCGCTGTCAGTGCCGACTTCGGGCAACTCATTCAGATCTGGCTCGATCCCTTGCGAAATGTAATCTTTTGCCGCAATCGACTGTTCATTGCCTTGTGCGTCGCGGATAAGCACATGTTTGATCGCGCCATCTTTCATCACCTCACGGTGTACACCGGTAAATTCACTCATTGTGGTTTCCTTTTTGATGAACTGCACGTAGACATCGCTCATCTTTAAGCATAGTTTTTTATTCTTAAGTGCAACTAATAAAAATCCTAAATGACCTCAGCAACGCGCTCATTTTCCTGATAAATTAGAGGTATTGTCACTGATGACGACACCGCACGCCCCCGCACCACTCATGCCTTACAAGGAGAACGCTCTTGGACGCCAGCACGATTAATACTCTTTTCTTTATTGGCGCCCTGTTAGTCGCAGCGAGCATTTTGCTCAGTTCGTTCTCTTCTAAGCTTGGCATCCCTATTTTAGTCATTTTTCTGGCGATCGGCATGCTGGCAGGCATCGACGGAATTGGTGGTATTGCGTTTGATAATTACCCCGCCGCCTATCTGGTCAGCAACCTGGCGCTGGCGGTGATTTTGCTCGACGGCGGCATGCGTACCCGCGCCTCTTCCTTTCGTGTGGCCCTGTGGCCCGCGCTGTCGCTGGCGACGGTCGGCGTTCTGATTACCGCCGGTCTGACCGGGCTGGCCGCCGCGTGGTTATTCAATATCAACCTGATGCAGGGTTTACTGATTGGCGCGATTATCGGTTCAACCGATGCGGCAGCCGTCTTCTCGCTGATTGGCGGTAAAGGTCTGAACGAACGTGTCAGCGCCACGCTGGAAATTGAATCCGGCAGCAACGACCCGATGGCGGTATTCCTGACCATCACCCTGATCGACATGATTTCCAAAGGTGAACACGGCCTGAGCCTGATGTTTGTGGTGGATGTGGTGCGCCAGTTTGGCCTCGGCATTGTGTTTGGTGTCGGCGGCGGCTGGCTGCTGCACAAGCTGATTAATAAGATTACGCTGGCGGCCGGGCTGTATCCGCTGCTGGCGTTCAGCGGTGGTTTGCTGGTGTACGCGGCAACCATGTCACTGGAAGGCAGCGGCATTCTGGCGGTGTATCTGTGCGGCCTGATGCTCGGCAATATGCCGATCCGCAACCGTCACGGTATTTTGCAAACCTTCGACGGGCTGGCATGGCTCAGCCAGATTGGTATGTTCCTGGTGCTCGGTTTGCTGCTGACGCCCAGCGATCTGTTGCCGATTGCCATCGCGGCGCTGGCGCTGTCATTGTGGATGATCCTGCTGGCACGTCCGCTGTCGGTGTTTGTCAGCCTGATCCCGTTCAAAAACTTTACCCTGCGCGAACGCTTCTTTATCTCGTGGGTTGGCCTGCGCGGTGCGGTACCGATCATTCTGGCGGTATTCCCGATGATGGCCGGACTGCCTAATGCCACGCTGTATTTTAATGTCGCCTTCTTTATCGTGCTGGTCTCCTTGCTGCTTCAGGGGACGTCATTAGGCTTTGCGGCCAAAAAAGCCAAAGTGCTGGTGCCGCCGCAACCGACGCCGATTTCCCGCGTCGGTCTGGATATCGATGTGTATAACGACTGGGAACAGTTCGTGTATCAGCTCGGCTCCGATAAATGGTGCGTCGGCGCGGCACTGCGTGATCTGCAAATGCCGCAGGCGACACGGATTGCAGCGCTGTTCCGTGGCAAAGAGATGCTGCATCCGACCGGCAGTACGCGGCTGAAGGAAGGCGATATTCTGTGTGTCATCGGACAGGAAAAAGATTTACCGGAATTGGGTAAATTGTTCAGCGACAGCAATAAAGTGGTGCTTGATGATCGTTTCTTTGGTGATTTCATTCTGCAGGCCGATGCCCCGCTGGATGCAATTTCCCAGCTGTATGGCCTGAATCTGGAAGACACCGTGGATCAGTCGCAAACCCTGGGACATTTCGTCATTAAGCTGCTCGGAGGCGAACCGGTGATCGGTGACCATATCGAATGGGACGGACTGACGTGGACGATTGCGGAAATGGAAGGAAATCGGGTGAGTAAAGTCGGCGTGAGGATTGTGACGCAGAAGGCTTAAATTCCGGCTCCTTCCCCTCTCACGAGGGGAAGGAAAACGTATTACTGAGCAGCCTGCGGGTCTTTGTCGTAGTCTGAACAGGACTGATAACCTTTGTTCATGACATGACCGGTGTCGTTAAAGCTGACGAAGTAGGTCTGTGCTTTACCATCACGCGGGGCGACCGCATAAGTCTGACAAGTCCCTTTGGCGTGGATCAGCGTCGCTTCCGTTGACGGTGGTCCTGCAATGGCACGAACCTGCGATTTCGTCATCCCGACTTTCACATCGCTGACTACCGGTTCTTTAACGTAACTCGCCGCACGGTCATAAGTCTGACACCCTGCCAGAACCGAAACTGCTGTAGCAACCACAAGTAACATTTTCTTGTTCATAACTTCTCCTCCTGAGTATTTTTGTATTGTTAAGCATAGAAGACATAAGGGATTTAGCCAGCCGATATGACTTCTATTTATTAATTGCACCATATTTTAAGTTTTTTCTGATAACCGGAATGGAGATTTTTAGCGCGGCCTGACATGCATTTTTATGTGTGCAAAAAGAAGATATTCAGGGCTTTTTGATCTATACATGAAAGAGGTAAGCCATTGATTGCTCGACAAGGAGCTATTACTGATGCATTTGGATCGACGCCGGTTTGTGACTTTGCTGGGTGTTATAGCCCTGATGCCCATACCCCAAACGGGCTTCGCGACTCCCCGGGAGGTTGCCATGGATACTCTGCGGATTGATAAACCCGACGGCGGTGTGCCGAATAATACGTTACCGGTGCTGATTTATCACCGCGTCATTCCGCCTGATACCCCCGATAATGCCGACTATCTCGAACACCTTTTCCGCGCCAACGGCTGGCCGCCGCAGTGGCGTTATCCCGTCTATACCTTTACGCATTTTCATTCCAACACACCTGAAGTGCTGGGTGTTTTTGCCGGTACGGCGAAGCTGCAACTGGGCGGCGAGCACGGCAATATTATCGAAGTGAAAGTCGGCGATGTGTTACTGCTTCCGGCCGGAATCGGCCATAAACAGATTTCTGCCGATGACGATTTTATGCTGGTCGGCGCGTATCCGCCGGGCATCAAAGCCGATTTATGCCATGACGAATTGCCGCAACTGGCGGCTCGCACCAAAGCGGTGAACGCCGTCCCGCTGCCCGCGACGGATCCGGTGACCGGACACAGCGAAGGCAGCATGCTGGTGTGGCATCAGAAATAACCGGGCATCACGCGGCGGTCAGGGCAAACCGCGCCACAGCTTTTTCCAGACGCTGCGACTGGTCCAGCAACTGCTGGGAAGATGCCGCCGCATGATCCGCCAGTTTGCCGTTTTGCAGCGTCACATGATTAAGCGCGGTAATGCGTTCGGAGACATCGTGAACACTTTGCCCCTGATACAACGTCGCTGTCGAAATCTCACTGACTAACGTGCTCAGGCCGTTGAAGATATGAATAATCTCTTCCAGACTTTGCCCCAGCACCGTAACGGATGCCGAACCGCGATCAATTTGCTGCACGGACTCATCAATCAGCTGGTGAATGCCGCGCGTCGAATGGCTGCTCTTTTGCGCCAGCAGACCGATTTCTTTCGCCACCACAGCAAACCCGCGTCCGTGCTGCCCGGCATGCGCCGCTTCAATCGCCGCATTCAGCGCCAGAATATTGGTCTGAAACGCCACGCTGTCGATCATCGAGACAATACTGCTCATTTCTGAAGACTGGCTGACAATCTCTTTCATCGCGGTATCCACCTGCCCCATCACTTCCCCGCCGCGCGTCGCCACGCCTTTCGCCTGCTCGGCGCGTTGACTGGCCTGCAACGCATAGGCGGCGTTTTCTTTCACACGTTCATTAAGATGGGTGATGTGTTCAGTGGCAGCGCTGAGTTCTTCGCTCTGAATGGCGGCCTGTGCCGATAATTCCTCGTTACCCTTTGCCATCTGATTGATATTGATCATGATATGCGAGGAGGCATCGCGCACTTCACTGACCAGTTTTTGCAGGCCGTGCTGCATGTTGCGCAGGCTGACACCCAGCTCGCGGACTTCAATCACCCGCGCGTGGTCATCTTCGACATCGCGCGATAAATCCCCGGCAGCCAGCACGCTGATGTGCCCGATCATGCGTTGCAACGGACGGATAATCCACGCAGACACACCGCGCCAGACCAGCACCGCAATCACCGCCAGAATGACCAGCGCGCCCATAAACAGCGTTTTCGCCTGCGTCAGCGCATTGAGTAAGCGGTCGCTCAGGGACACCGCTGTGTGCTCATTAACCGCCAGATAAGCATAATATTTCTGGCTGAAGTCATCCTGAAACGCCTGGATCGGCACTTCAAAGAAGGAATCGATATTGTTGTTCTTTTGCAGACCGTTCGCCTGTTCCCGCAAGCCGTCGTAGAACATCTGATAGCTGGATTTCAGCTCGGTGGCAGCCGTATCGGCGTTTTTCGTCATACCTTCGAATTGTGCAAACGCTTTTTGCGACGCGGCAAGCGAACCCAGCGATTCTTCCATCAGGCTGTTCCAGCTCCCGACCGAGCCGGTTTCTTTATCCTGCATGTAATAAATACCGGCACGGTTCAGTTTGTCGCTGGCCATCAGCAGTTCCATACGGGCTTTATCCATGACGGCTTGCTGCTGACGCAGACTTTCGGTCGCAATAACGTTGTTATGTGCATCCTGCAGGATTTTGGTGAGCACCACGGTGGAGAAGATTTGCAAAGCAGAAAACAGGGCGATAACGCAAATTACCCCGAAAAGGATCCCCCGTGGACGTTTGATGAAACCCGATCGAAACAATCTGTTGAATGGCATTTTACCAATAAGTGAACGAGAAGTTAAATTCATGATTATTCTGCATTATTTAGAGAAGAAACAGAATTTTACTCGCGGGAAATGACAGAAGTATTTCAGGGAGCGGCGCTGAACCGCTCCCTGCGATTACTTATTGTTTCGGGAAGATCCACACATGGTTTTCGGGAAGTGCCAGACGGCAATGCTGCGGGTCGCGCACATCGGTGCCGTAAGCTCGGATCACAAAATCATCACCGGTTGTGCGGAACAGATATTCCCAGCGGTCACCGAGATACATGCTGGTCAGAAGCGGTAATTCCAGCTGATTCTCGCCCGGCCCGTCGGCCAGCACCACGCGTTCGACGCGGATCACCGCCGTCCCTTCTTGCCCGGCCTGCACCCCCTCACCCGCCAGCCCCCACAGCACCCAGTCGCTGCCTTCGATACGCGCTTTACCCTCACGCACTTCGGTGACCTTGCCGTGCAGACGATTGTTGCTGCCCATAAATTCTGCGGTAAACAGGGTTTTCGGCGAACCGTACATTTCCTGCGGCGTACCCTGCTGTTCAATTTTGCCGTTGTTGAGCAAAAGAATACGGTCAGAAATCGCCATCGCTTCATTCTGGTCATGCGTCACCATCAGCGCCGACAGTCCGAGTTTAATGATCAGTTCGCGCAGGAACACCCGCGCCTCTTCACGCAGTTTGGCATCCAGGTTTGACAGCGGCTCATCGAGCAAAATCACCGGCGGGTTGTAGACCAGCGCACGGCCAATCGCCACGCGCTGCTGCTGGCCGCCGGAAAGCTGATGCGGGTGGCGCTTGCCCAGATGCCCGAGGCCCAGCTGATTCAGCACATCCTGTACGCGCCGGGTAATTTCACCCGCCGAAACCTTACGTAATTTCAGCGGATACGCCACGTTCTCAAACACGGTTTTATGCGGCCACAGGGCGTAAGACTGAAACACCAGCCCGAGATTGCGCTCTTCGGCCGGAATTTCGCTGCGCGGTGTGCCGTCATAAACTTTGTTTTTGCCAATGACGATAGTGCCTTTCACCGGCTTTTCCAGCCCGGCGACAGCACGCAGCAAGGTGGTTTTTCCGCTGCCGGAAGGCCCGAGCAATGACACCACTTCGCCGCGTTTCAGATCCATGGAAACGCCCTTCAGCACCGGATTATCACCATAAGTCAGGTGCAGATTGTCGACAGATAATTCAATCATGTAATTTCACTCCGAAACGAAGGGCAATACCCAGACCTAACACCACCAGCAGGATGTTAATAAAGGAGAGCGCGGCAACAATATCAATGGCGCCCGCCGCCCACAGGGAAACCAGCATCGAGCCGATGGTTTCCGTACCCGGCGAAAGAAGATAGACACCGGTGGAATATTCACGCTCGAAAATCAGGAACATCAGCAGCCACGAGCCAATCAGGCCGTAACGCGACAGCGGAATGGTAACGTGACGGGTGATCTGCCCGCGGGTCGCCCCGGTACTGCGCGCCGCCTCTTCCAACTCCGGCCCGACCTGCAACAGTGTCGAGGAAATCAGCCGCAGACCATACGCCATCCACACCACGGTATACGCCAGCCAGACGCTGAAAATCGTACTGCGCAACGATCGCAACCAGACCACCAGGTTATCGCGCAACCACTGTGACCACGGCATGCCGGAAAGCCAGCCGGATTTGAGCGCGTTATCGAGCCACATCGGCAGGAACAGGAACACCCACAGGAAAGCCAGACCGGCCAGCAGCCCCGGCACCGCACGCGGCACCAGTACGCTGTAATCAAGGAAACGGGTGACGCCGTCGGGTTTACGGTGCATCGCAATACCGATAAACAGATAACAGGCCACTGCCAGCGCACCGCCAATGACGCCAATGGCCATCGAGTTGACGATAGCGCGCAGCAGGTTCGGCTGTTCCCAGATAGTGCGGAACGTGTTGAGCGAGAGTTCATCCCAGATGGAAACCCCGACGCCCCAGTTAGAGATAAATGCACGCAGCATCACACCAATCAGCGGAACGCCGATGGTCACCGTCAGCCAGAACGCCACCACAGCCCCGGCCACCCAGCGCCATTTTCCAAGCGGTAAAGCACGCGCCTGCGACGCTTTACCTTTCACCGTCACGAAGCGGTTGGCGGTACGCATCAGGCGGCGCTGCAACATCACCAGCGGAATAGTGATACAAATCAGCACCACGGCAACCGCAGCCATCAGATGATAAGACGGCGTACCAAGTTTGTTGGTCAGCTGATAAAGATAGGTCGCCAGCACCATGTTGCCTTCCGGGTCACCCAGTACCAGCATCAGGCCGAACACTTCCAGCCCGAGGAAGAACAGCAAAACGGTGGCGTACAGAATCGACGGGCGCACCATCGGCAGACTGACCGCCGTCATCACCTGTAACGGCGAGGCGCCTGCGGTTCGCGCGGCTTCCTCAACATCCGACCCGACGCTGCGCAACGCCGAGGAGATATACAGATAGGCGTGAGGAACGTGCGTCAGACCGGCAATCACCACGATGCTCGACATGTCGTAGATGTTCCACGGCACGAAACCGAGGATCGCCTGTGCCCACAGTGAAAAGAACCCGACCGGTCCGGCGGCCACCACGTAACCGAAACCTAATACCATCGGCGACACAAAAATCGGCACCAGGATCAGCGGTTCAATCACGCGTCTGCCCGGCAAATCCGTACGCACCATCAGGAACGCCAGAATACCGCCAAGCGGGATGGCGATGACCACCAGCCCGAAGGCCAGAATAAAGCCGCTTTTCAGGGCCTTGTAGAAATCCGGATCAGTAAAGATGAATCCAAAGGATTCGAGGCTCCATTCTTTCGACGGCGAAAAGAACGGCGCGGAGAGGAAACTTTGTATCACGATGAACGACAACGGAATGTAGATAACCAGCGCCGTTATCAACACCACAATGCCGCGCGGCAGGCTCTGCCACTTTCTGCGCAATGCATTCATGTTACTTCCCTTCGGTTAGAAACAAGGAGAGCGAAATCAGGCAGGAAAAAGGAAGCGCGGCGGAAAGTGACGCGCTTCAATATGTCACTACTTGGCAGCAGCGGTACGCCACTGTTTGATGTAATCCAGGCGTTTTTTCTGTTGCAGGTATTCCAGCAGGGTTTCATCCACCGGGATGGGTTTGAGCGCGTTGCCCAGCATTTTGGTCATACCATCGATATCATTTTTGCCTTCGATATCGTTACGGATGGAGGGAATGTCAGCCTGATTGGCCAGAATGCTCTGCCCCTTCTCGGACAAGACATAGTCAAGCCACAGTTTGGCCGCGTTGCTGTTTTTCGATTCCTGACTGATGAAGGAAACGCGGGAAAGCACCAGGGTGTAATCCTTCGGATAGGAAATCCCCAGTGACGGGTCAGTTTTAGCGCGGGCTTCGGCGTAGGAACCCAGGATGTTAAAGCCGATCAGGTTTTCGCCGGAAGAGACACGTTCCATCATGGTGCCGGTAGAGGATTGCACTGCTAAGCCGCCTTTGGCCACATCAGCCAGCGTTTTGAAATAATTCGGATCGGCTTTGAAATCCTGTACGGACAGCATGAAGCCGAGACCGGATTTCTCAATATCGTAAGTCGTGACTTTTTTGTTGAACTTTTCGGTCTGGCTGGCGATCAGTTTTGCCAGTGCCGCATGGGAATCAGGCACATCACCGGCCGGGATCAGGCGTTTGTTATAGATAAACACTACCGGTTCATACGTCGTGCCGTAGGCTTTGTCTTTCCACACTGCCCATTTTGGCAGTTGCCCCTGTTCAGGGGATTTATATTCCTGCGCGTAGTCGGTCGCCAGTTTCAGCGCGGTATCCATCGAGGAACTCCAGACCACGTCGCCGCTGGTGCCGCCCGCCGCCTGTTCGCTGATATAACGGTTGTACAGCTCGGTGCTGTTCATGTCGTTGTATTCGACTTTGATACCCGGATACGTCGCCTCGAAGCCCTGGATCAGCGAGCCTGCCGCTTTGGTGTCAGTCGTGGAATAGACCACGACTTTGCCTTCTTTAGTCGCCGCATCGACGATTTTTTGATAGTCAGCCGGGTAGCCTTGAGGTAATGCAGACATTGCAGAGGAAGACATCATTACAGCCAGAGCAATCAGAGAGATACGTAATTTATTCGACATTATTGTTAACCTCTAGTTACATTTGGGAAACTAAAAATCAACATAACGCATAACATCGGACAGGCAATAGGGTAACGTTTTTATCTTCCCGATTTGTGATTCGTGGCGTTTTTTAAGCAATTAACACCATAAAAACCACGGTGGAAAACGCAAAACAGGCCCTCTGAATGGCCTGTTTTTAAGGACAGAAAACGGGGATTATTTAAAATATCCGGCGGTATCAATATCGGTCAGTAAATCCTGATGTACGGGTTTCCAGCCCAAAATATCGCGGGTGATCTGACTTGAGGTCGGATTATTTAACGAGGCAAAATGGGTAAACCAGCCAAAATGTGCCGCCAGATCTGGCCCGTTTTTACTCACCACCGGCAGGTTCAGGTGCTTACCGATGAGGGTGGCAATCTCACGGAATGGCACACCTTCTTCTGCATTCGCGTGATAAATCGCATTCTGCGCGCCCTTCTCCAGTGCCAGCACAAACACTTGCGCGGCATCAAAACGGTTCACCGCTGGCCAGCGGTTTTCGCCATCCCCCGGATACGCTGATTCCCCCTTTTCCCGCGCCAGCGCAATGAGCAGCGGCACAAATCCATGATCGCCCGCGCCATGCACCGATGGCGGGAGACGCACCAGTGACACCCGCACGCCCTGCTCTGCCAGTTTAGCGACGGCAAGATCGGACGCCACGCGAGGATTATGCCCGTACGGATCGGGTAAATCATTTTCCGTTGCCAGACGGCCATTGTTCACCAGCGCCGTGCCGGAGGTGACGATCAGCGGTTTATGGGTGCCCTTCAGCGCAGCGCCTAATGCGCCAATCGCCAGCCGGTCTTTTTCACAATTTTCCAGAAACTTCGAAAAGTCATGGATAAACGCGGTGTGGATCACCCCGTCGGCCTGCGCGGCGCCGGATGCGAGGCTCTCAAGATCTTCAATACTGCCGCGATGAACACCGGCACCCGCTTCGGTCAGCGCCTGCGCCGAGGCATCCGAACGGGCCAGCCCCAGCACCTGATGACCGGCCCGCAGCAATTCCTGAACCACCGCAGAACCGACAAAACCTGTTGCACCTGTCACAAATACACGCATTGCGAATTTCCCCGTTGTTGGCTAAACCTGTCGTGGCTACAAAAGCCCAGGACTTACGTCATAAAATATAGGGGCTGGAGGAAAGACGATCTATGCGCTAATGTCCGCATTATCTTTGCAATCGTCCGGAGTCGCTGATGGACCCTCTTTCTGATGTGTTATCACTGCTGAAGCCGCGCAGTTATATGTCCAAAGGTTTTGAAGCCGGAGGCGCCTGGTCGGTGCAATTTCCCGACCATTATCAGTCGATTAAATGTAACGCGATTATTCGCGGTGAATGCTGGCTGGCAGTCGATTCCGTGCCAGGCGCAGTGCATCTGAAAGCCGGAGACTGCTTTGTGTTACCCAGCGGACGCCCGTTCCGGCTGGCCAGCGATCTTAGCCTTCCGTCCGTCGATGCCGGGCCCATTTTCCAGCAGGCGCAGGATGGCGGAACGGTTTCCTGTAACGGCGGCCAGGATTTCTTCCTCACCGGCAGCCGGTTTGCGGTCAGCGGCGCAAACGCCTCTACCCTGCTGGCGATGCTGCCGCCGGTGGTGCATATCTCAAAAGAATCCGACAGAGCCAGCCTGCGCTGGGCGGTTGAACGGATGATGCAGGAACTGCGTGACCAGCGTCCCGGCGGGTTGCTTATTGCGCAGCATATGGCGCACATGATGCTGGTACAGGCGCTGCGGATGCACGTCGATAACGCGCCGGAAGGTGAAACCAGCGGCTGGTTTGCCGCACTGGCCGATAAGCAGTTATCCAAAGCGCTGAATGCAATGCATGAAAACCCGGCGCAGCGCTGGACGGTGCAAACGCTGGCAGAACGGGCGGGTATGTCGCGTTCTGTATTTTCTCAAAAATTCAAACAGGCTGTGGGCAGTGCGCCGCTGGAATACCTGACACGCTGGCGGATGTTGCTGGCTGGCGACCGGCTGGCGAATACTAAAGAACCGGTATCAGCCGTGGCGCTTTCGCTTGGGTACGAATCAGAAAGTGCTTTCAGTACGGCGTTCAAACGCACACTGGGATGTTCGCCAAGGCAATACGGGCAGAAAGAAGCCGTCTGAAGAATAAGTAGAGGGGCAAAGGGGGAATTTCAGATACAAAAAAAGCCGCTAATCACTTAGCAGCTTTATTGTGTTGTTTATGGCGGAGGAGGAGAGATTCGAACTCTCGAATGGTTTCCCATCGCCGGTTTTCAAGACCGGTGCCTTCAGCCGCTCGGCCACCCCTCCGTAAACAACAAGTACGTTACGACCTCAGTCGTTCAGTACGGGGCGTAGTATACAAGACCGGAAAAAAGATGCAAATATTATTTTCAGTCTAGTTTGTTGATTTTATGAGCATTTAAACCGCGTACATAAAGTCGGGCATAAATGACAGAGACAAAAAAAGCCGCTAATTGCTTAGCAGCTTTCTTGTGTTGTTTATGGCGGAGGAGGAGAGATTCGAACTCTCGAATGGTTTCCCATCGCCGGTTTTCAAGACCGGTGCCTTCAGCCGCTCGGCCACCCCTCCGCAACGAAGCGAACTATAAACAGTGCCGATCCGCTTGTAAAGCCTGATTCTGTTCTGATTGCCTGAAAAACAGGCATTCGGGTCGCAAGCGGCGATTTAAGCATCATTTCGGTGATTTTGACGTCAGGATACCGCGCAGTGCCCCGCTCCGGGCAGGTAAAGAAGGGTAAAACGTCTTTAATGACGCACCGCAACTACTTACACTGCAACCTGTTTGTATTTTCACCGACTCCAATTAGATACCCAAAATAATTTGGGTCGCAGGAAGGCGGCAAGAGAGGGAGTCCTGATGAGCTTACACAGGTAAGTGATTCGGGTGACCGGGCGAAGCCAACGCATCTGCGACACAAAGTATGAAGGGCTTAAGTGAGAATTTTATTATGAACCGCATGGATCGTATCGTTGCATCTTCGTCATCATCACGCGCTGGCTCGTTGCTAAGCACGCACCGGGTGCTGCGTAATACTTATTTCCTGTTAGCACTGACTTTGGGCGTATCCGCGATTACGGCGACAGCAAGTACGGTTCTGAGATTGCCGTCCCCCGGTTTTCTGCTGACCATCGTTGGCTTCTATGGCCTGATGTTCCTGACCTACCGCACAGCCAACAGCCCGGCGGGTATTTTATCTGCCTTCGCGCTGACCGGTTTTATGGGGTATACGCTGGGGCCACTGCTGAGTTCGCTGCTTTCCGTCGGTGCCGGTGACATTATTATGCTGGCACTGGGCGGCACTGCGCTGGTGTTCTTCTGCTGTTCAGCCTATGTGCTGACCACGCGCAAAGATATGTCGTTCCTGTCCGGGATGATGATGGCTGGTTTTGTGGTGCTACTGGTGGCGGTTATCGCTAACCTGTTCCTGCAAATTCCTGCGCTGTCACTGGCGATCAGTTGCCTGTTTATTTTGTTCTCCGCAGGCGCAATCCTGTGGGAAACCAGCAATATTATTCATGGCGGCGAAACCAACTATATTCGGGCGACCGTCAGCCTGTATGTCTCGCTGTACAACATTTTTGTCAGCCTGCTGAGCATTCTGGGCCTGTCATCACGTAACTGATAAAGCCTGAAGTGGATCGAAGCCCCGCCTGCGTGCGGGGCTTTTTATTTTGTCTGACCGGCGTTTTTGCTAAACTAACTGCCGCATTTTTACAGGTTTGAGGTTGTATGCTGGAGTTTGAAGGTCAGGTTATTGAAACCGACGCTCAGGGTTACCTGAAAAACAGTCAGGAGTGGCAGGAAGGCATGGCGCCGCTGCTGGCGGAAGAAGAAGGGATCGTTCTGACTGACGCCCACTGGGAAGTCGTGCGGTTTGTGCGCGAGTTTTACCTCGAATTCAATACTTCTCCCGCCGTACGCATGCTGGTGAAAGCAATGGCGCAGAAATATGGCGAAGAGAAAGGCAACAGCCGCTATCTGTTCCGGCTGTTCCCGAAAGGTCCGGCCAAACAGGCAACCAAAATTGCGGGCCTGCCGAAACCGGTGAAGTGCTTGTGAAAGATTTCAGTATTTGATTTTAAAATCGCTGTAATTGCCAGGCGCGGTCGGTTCACTCAGTACGCGATCAACGCGTGCATGTTTCGGCCCGCCCTGCTTTAGCCAGGCTAGCAACTGATCTACTTTCTCCTGCTCTCCGCACGCCACCACTTCGACGCTGCCATCCTCAAGATTTTTCGCGTAACCGGTCAGACCGAGACCGGTGGCCTGATGCTGGGTCGCAAAACGAAAACCGACGCCCTGCACCATGCCGTACACATAGGCGGCTATACTGACTGTTGCCATAATATTCTCTCCGTTAGCGGTATGGTTCGTTGCAATTTGACCTGCATGACCGGACAATGTCGCTCTTTTTTGTCTCCGAACCGACAGAACCTAATTTTATGACTGCACGTTTAATTCTGGCCAAAGGCCGTGAAAAATCACTTCTTCGTCGCCACCCGTGGGTGTTTTCCGGCGCGGTTTCGCGCATCGAAGGTAAAGCCAATTCCGGCGAGACTATAGATATTGTAGACAGTCAGGGAAAATGGCTGGCGCGCGGCGCCTATTCGCCGTCCTCGCAGATCCGTGCGCGCGTCTGGACATTCAAACAAGATGAAGACATTGATATCGCGTTCTTCATCCGCCGTTTACAACAGGCGCAGAGCTGGCGCGATTATATCGCTAAGCGCGACGGACTGGACGGTTACCGCCTGATTGCTGGGGAATCCGACTGCCTGCCAGGTATCACTATCGACCGCTTCCAGAATTTCCTGGTGCTGCAATTGCTGTCAGCCGGTGCGGAATATCAGCGTGCCCCGCTGATTGCTGCACTGCAACATTGCTATCCGGAATGTGCAATCTGGGATCGTTCCGACGTGGCCGTGCGTAAAAAAGAAGGGCTGGAACTGGCTCAGGGACACGTATTTGGCGACGAGCCTCCTGCCTTGTTGCCGATTCAGGAACATGGAATGAGCCTGCTGGTGGATATTAAAGAAGGTCACAAAACCGGTTTCTACCTTGACCAGCGTGACAGCCGCCTTGCCGCACGTAATTATGCCGCAGGCCGCAACGTTCTGAACTGTTTCTCTTATACCGGCGCTTTCGCGGTGTCTGCGCTGATGGGCGGCTGTACAAAAGTCACCAACGTGGATACCTCCCAGGCAGCGCTCGACGTGGCCCGTCAGAACGTTGAACTGAATAAACTGGATCTCTCGAAAGCAGAATTCGTGCGTGAAGACGTGTTCCAGCTCCTGCGCAAATACCGCACCGAAGGCCAGCAGTTCGATATGATCGTGATGGATCCGCCGAAATTCGTTGAGAACAAAAACCAGCTGGCAAGCGCCTGCCGTGGTTACAAAGACATTAATATGCTGGCGTTGCAACTGTTACGTCCGGGGGGGATTCTGCTGAGTTTCTCCTGCTCCGGATTGTTGCCAACGGATTTATTCCAGAAAATTCTGGCTGATGCGGCGCTGGATGCCGGTCGTGAGATCCAGTTCGTCGAGCAGTTCCGTCAGGCAGCCGACCATCCGGTGACCGGCGCTTACCCTGAAGGTCTATATCTGAAAGGGTTCGCCTGCCTGGTAATGAACTGACAAAATAAGCACGGTGTGCTGTTGCGGCGGCACGCCCGCGAATTTTAAGCAGATTACGTGGTCAAAACTTGAAATAGCCCGTTTTATCTCCATATAGAGATTAATGAATTATTTTTGGGAGGTGACTATGATTGCCAGTAAATACGGTATCGGACAGCAGGTCCGCCACAGAATGTTAGGTTATCTGGGTGTGGTTATTGATGTTGATGCACAATATTCGCTCGATAAGCCTGACGTCAATGATGTCGTTGCTGATGATTCAATGCGTACCGCTCCCTGGTACCATGTCGTGATGGAAGATGAAGAAGGTCAGCCGGTTCACACTTACCTGGCTGAAATTCAGATCGATCATGAAGCGGCACGTTCGCATCCTGAACAAGCCTCGCTGGATGACCTGGCAGCCTCAATCCGTAACCAGTTACAGGCACCGCGACTGCGTAACTGAGCATGATGGCTTTTTCCTGACAAGATGAAAGATAAAAACCGGCGCAGTAGCCGGTTTTTTTACGGGCAGGATCCACAGACGTTTACTTTTCCATGCCCAGTCGCGGAATTTCAATTTTCGGGCAGCGGTCCATCACCACCTTCAGCCCAGCCTCTTTTGCCAGCACAGCAGCCTGTTCATTAATGACGCCCAGTTGCAGCCACAGCACGTTCGCCTTAATCGCAATCGCTTCCTGCGCCACGCCATAAGCGGCATCCGCATTACGGAACACGTCCACCATATCTACCGGATGGGGAATTTCTGCCAGAGAACCATAAGCTTTCTGGCCGAGCAGTTCCTGCCCCGCCAGCTTCGGACTGACCGGGATCACCTCAAAGCCCTGAGAAAGTAAATACGCCATGACGCCGTAACTTGGTCGGCCGGGATTATCACTGGCCCCCACCAGCGCGATGGTTTTCACTTCTTCAAGAATCTTGCGGATATCATTGTCTTGCACGGGTTTATCTCCTTTGGCCTGTATGCATTAAGTGTAACGCAGCCTGACGATTTCGACAGTCTGTACGTGAAAAAGAGCCGCTGCAGGATCACGTCGGTGGGAAATTAAAACATTTTGTAAAACTTTGACACACAATCGTCATTCCTGAATAATAGAGGATGAGCAACGTTGTATCTGAGGAGAGAGGAATGAAAATCTGTCATGCGCTGGTCGCATTAGCGAGTCTCAGCCTGATGGTGTCAGCTTCAGCGACCTCACTTAAATTGTCCCCCGATGTCGATGTTCTGGTAATCGATGGCAAACAGATGTCTGGCGCAATCCTTAAAGGCGCAGACAGCCTTGAACTCGATGGCGGTCAGCACCAGATTCTGTTTCAGGTCAGCAAAAATGTCCGTTCCGTCACTCAACAGGCACCGATAATCTACCATTCGCCTGCCCTTATCGTGACCTTCAATGCTAAAAGTAATCGTTCCGTTTCTTTCGTTCTGCCAAAACTGAGCAACGACAATGAAACGACACAATTTAGCCAGCAGATGAATTATCAGCTCATTGATGAACAAGGCCGTCAGATACCGACGCAACGTGACGTCCTGAATATGTTTAATCCCGGACATACTGCAGACGCTGAGAAATTAATGATGACTTACAATTTGTCGGGCGCACGTGCGGCGGTTCCTTCATTCGCCAAAGGCAGCACGGATAAAAAATCTGCGTTAGCCACCGACGCAACATCTCAAATTTCTATCGTTTATCTTCACCCGTTGTGGACACGTCTGGCCGCGAATGCTGGCTTTGAGCGGTTGTTACTCTGGTTAAAACTGCCGGATAATCAGGAACGCGCGTCATAACTTAATCTGCATCACGCATTCCTCCTTCTTAACGGCGAATTATTCCCCCTGAGCTATGCAGTAAAACCGAGTTTCAGTATTCTGTGATCCACTTTTACTTTCGCGTTGAAGGGAATTAGATGGAATACACGACCCGCACGATCGCAAAACAAAAACATATAGCCCTGGTCGCGCATGACCACTGCAAAAGTACCCTGCTGAAATGGGTTGATAAAAACGTTGCTGAGCTTTCGCAGCATATCCTGTATGCCACCGGCACGACGGGTAACCTGGTTCAGCGCAATACCGGGATTAATGTCAAAAGCATGCTAAGCGGGCCGATGGGCGGCGACCAGCAAGTGGGCGCGCTGATTGCCGAAGGCAAAATCGATATGCTGATTTTCCTCTGGGATCCGCTCAACGCCGTTCCGCATGATCCGGATGTGAAAGCCCTGCTGCGTCTGGCGACCGTATGGAACATCCCGGTGGCAACCAATCTGTCTACTGCTGACTTCCTGATCCAGTCTCCGTTGTTCCAGTCTGAAGTCGAAATCACTATTCCTGACTACCAGCGCTATCTGTGGTCACGCCTGAAAGAATAATGATTCAATAGGCTGATTTTTAAAAGTAAAAAGCCCGGCGATTGCCGGGCTTTTTATTGATCTTATCTACGGTTTTCGCTGGACCAGTACACCGATATCTTCAAGCTGTTCTACGAAGACGGAAGGACGTTCTTTATCCTGCAGCAACCAGACCTGATGCTTCGCACGCGTCATCGCCACATACAATAAACGCCGCTCTTCGGCATCCAGAAAGTTTTCCGGTTCAGGCAATAACACTTCCTCCAGCAAAGATTCCCGCGCGGGCGCAGGGAAACCGTCATTGCCATCATGCAATCCGACGATAATCACGTATTCAGCCTGTTGTCCTTTACTGGCATGAATCGTCATGAAATCAAGATTAAGCTTTGGCCAGCGGGTCGCGGCTTTCTCCAGAATTTGCGGTCGAAGATGGTGATAACGCGCCAGCACCAGAATATGTTCATCAACGGTGACATAGCCGCTAAGTTTATCCAGCAATTTTTCCATCTGGTCCTCAGGCAGTATCACGACATTTTTCTTGTTGCCTTTGGTCAGACTGTTCAGCGGCTTCTTCAACTGATAAGGGTTTTGCTGCACAAACTTATTGGCAATTTCACCGATGCGGTCATTGAACCGGTAAGTCGTATCCAGTGCGCATTGCGCTCCTTCGCCAAAATTGTCAGCAAACGCCGTGGTCAGGGACAACTCCGCACCGCTGAAACGGTAAATCGCCTGCCAGTCGTCCCCCACAGCAAACAAACTGGTATGTTTGTTAAGTTTACGCAAGGCAGAAAGCAGCAGTGCACGCTGGGGGGAAATGTCCTGGAATTCATCCACCAGAATATGCTTCCACGGGCTGACAAAACGCCCTTTTTCCAGAATATTGACTGCCTGATGGATAAGCCCGGAAAAGTCCACTGCGCCCTCTTCTTTCAGTGCCGTTTTCCAGGCTTTCATCAGCGGTGCCATCAGACGAATACGCTTTGTAAACAGATCTTTGACGTCTTCCGGCGCGCTTTCGATCATCTCCGCCTGACTGCCACCGTGCATACGCATCAGGCTGAGCCAGCGTTCAAGGCGGCTTCCGAG
>NZ_JYDF01000034.1:0-47662 GCF_003263525.1 Rahnella sp. NRRL B-41462
GGTGGTGGTGATTAAGGTCAAAAACCAACGTTTAAGCGCGCTTAATCTCCTGTTTTGTCTGTAAAACCCCCTCCCATCCTCCCCCTTCGCAGGGGGAGGAGCCGAAAGGTCAGAGGCTAAAAGTTTCACCCACTTCGGCTTTCGCATACCATTCCAGCATTTCTTTGACCCCTTCTTCGCCTTCCGGCGCGGTGCCTGGCAGATAATCCTGTTCCTGAACTGGCTGATACGCACCGTGTTTCACTTCAAAAATCACGCCGCCTTCGTCGAGAGATAGCACGCTGTGCCAGGTATTGGCCGGGATTTCCAGCAGACGGGTTTCTGCGCCGAGCCACAGGCGGTCGGTGACTTCGCCGCTGTTATCGTAAATCAGTACCAGAAAGCGACCACGCAGCGCGGTCAGCATTTCCCAGGTGTGTGGATGGCGGTGAATGCGCACATAAGTGCCGGGTTCCATGGCGATGGCCAGACGCTGAACGTCATCTTCAGGCGCCGGATGCATATTCAGATTTTGACGCAGTCGCGGTGAATGCGCCGCCTTGGTGATCAGGTCGCATAACGTATCTTGGTTTATCTGCTTAATCATTTTGGGTATCTGAAAAGTGAGGAGAGATCAGGGCATTGAGTGTAGCCAAAAAAGCACCATCCGATAAGCCGGTAAGGTTATCAGGCCAGCCTGAAATTTATGCATAAATGTTGCCAGAATAGATTTGTTCGCGGTTGACAGTCTTTTTATTCCCGGCGTAACATGCGCGCACTATTATCAATGAGGAACTTCGCCTTGGACACACCCAGTAGATACTGGCTCAATAACCTGTTCATTAGGTACCACTTCTAAGGCCCTCCTCTTTGCTGATGGCCTTAGTGGTTGTCAGCGACCCCCGTTCTGTCGCTGTGAGTCAGATCTGAATTTGGTCTGAATTACGCCGGTGACAATTCTCACCCCGTGATTTTCTGTGCTTCAACGCGTTGTCCACTTTCTGTCATTTTTGGGAGAACGGGCACATGCTGAGTGCTTTTAAATTAGAAAACAGCCGCTTATCCCGTTTAGAGCTGGACGAGTCAGACGATCTCAAAACCTCATTGTGGGTGGATTTGGTTGAACCTGACGAGCTGGAGCGTGAGCGCGTTCAAAGTGAATTAGGGCAAAGCCTGGCGACACGTCCTGAACTGGACGACATCGAAGCTTCTGCACGTTTCTTTGAAGATGAAGACGGCTTGCACATTCACTCCTTCTTTTACTATGAAGATGCCGAAGATCATGCCGGCAACAGCACCGTGGCATTTACCGTGCGCGAAGGTCGTCTGTATACCCTGCGTGAGCGCGAATTACCGGCATTTCGTCTCTACCGTATGCGTGCCCGCAACCAGACGCTGGTTGACGGCAACGCCTATGAACTGCTGCTGGATTTGTTCGAAACTAAAATAGAGCAACTGGCGGATGAAATTGAAAATATCTACAGTGATCTGGAAAAACTCAGCCGCGTGATCATGGAAGGGCATCAGGGCGACGAATACGATGCTGCACTTTCCACGCTGGCAGAACTGGAAGATATCGGCTGGAAAGTGCGTTTATGTCTGATGGATACCCAGCGCGCGCTGAATTTCCTGGTGCGTAAGGCTCGTTTACCCGCAGGTCAGCTTGAGCAGGCACGTGAAGTATTACGCGATATCGAATCCCTGTTGCCGCACAACGAATCCCTGTTCCAGAAAGTTAACTTCCTGATGCAGGCGGCGATGGGTTTTATCAACATCGAACAGAACCGCATTATTAAGATTTTCTCGGTGGTTTCGGTGGTGTTCCTGCCGCCAACGCTGGTGGCTTCCAGTTACGGGATGAACTTTGAATTCATGCCGGAACTGAAATGGTCATTCGGTTATCCGGGCGCGATTGCGCTGATGATCCTCGCCGGGCTGGCGCCTTACCTGTACTTCAAACGTAAAAACTGGTTATAACCGACCATGCTGATGGAAAGGATGGTTCCGGCGGGGCAGTGGTTTATCCTCGTCGTTTCCTCACTGATTCTGGGCATTATTTTTCAGACCTTCCACGTTCCCGCTGCGCTCCTGCTCGGGCCGATGATTGTCGGCGTCGTCATGGGTTTATTGGGTGCCAGCGTGCGTATTCATCCGCTGTTCTTCAAAATATCGCAGGGCATTTTAGGCTGTATGATCGCGCAAAGTCTGTCGCCCTCGATTCTGCCGCCGTTACTCAATGACTGGCCGCTGGTGCTGATGGTGCTGGTGGCGACGCTGCTTGCCAGCGGACTTTCCGGCTGGTTGCTGGTACGTTTTAGCCAGTTACCCGGCCCGACCGGCGCGTGGGGTTCATCACCCGGCGGTGCCAGCGCCATGGTCGCGATGGCCGGTGATTTCGGTGCGGATGTCCGTCTGGTGGCGTTTATGCAGTATCTGCGCGTGTTGTTTGTTGCCACGGCTGCCGCATTTGTTGCGCGTATGGCTATGGGCGACAGCGCATCGCTGGCGGCGGCAGTGGTCTGGTTCCCGCCGCTCACCTGGCGTTTCTTTGCCACGCTATTTCTGGCAGTAGCCGGTGTCTGGCTGGGGCCGCGCCTGCGTATCCCTTCCGGCGCGCTGCTGCTTCCGGCCATTGTCGGCGCGGTTTTGCATTCCACCGGAACGGTGACCTTAGAAGTGCCGGAATGGCTGCTGGCGATGGCGTACACGCTGATTGGCTGGAGTGTCGGGCTGCGCTTTACACGTCCGATTTTCAAACTGGCTTTACGTACGCTGCCTCAGATGATTGCCTCGATTATCGGGCTGATGCTGATTTGCGGGGGCATGGCATGGGTGCTGACCAAACTTTTGCACGTCGATATGCTGACGGCTTATCTGGCGACAGCCCGGGCGGGCTGGACACCGTGGCGATTATTGCGGCAGGCAGCCACGCCGATTTAGGTTTTGTGATGGCGATGCAGACGCTGCGTCTGATCACCATCCTGGCCACCGGTCCCGCGATGGCGCGCTTTATCTCACGCAGCGCTGTGTCCGCTTCTTCCTCGTCGTAAACGCCCCTGCGTATAGAGCGCATCGCTGATAAAGCACAGCAGTCCCACCCAGATAAAGCCGAAGGTGATAAGTTGTGAGGTGTTGACGGTTTCACCGTAAAACACCACGGCCAGCAGGAACATCAGCGTTGGCCCGAGATACTGGAAAAAGCCCAGCGTGGAGAGCTTCAGCCGGGCAGCGGCGGCGGTAAAGAACAGTAGCGGAATGGTGGTGATAATCCCGGCCGCCATCAGCAATAAATCCAGAGACCACGGATTCGCTGCCAGATTGCTGGTCTGGCTGTGGGCAATAAAGAACAGATAAATCCCGGCCACCGGCAGCAACCAGAGGGTTTCAATCAGCATCCCGGTTTGCGAATCTACGCCTATTTTTTTACGCAGCAGGCCATAGAAGGCGAATGTCAGGGACAGCCCGATGGCGATGACCGGCACGGAACCAAATACCCACACCTGCACCAGCACCCCGGCGAAAGCCAGCGCCACGGCGAACCATTGCAAACTTCGGAATCGTTCACGCAAAAACAGCATGCCAAGCACCACATTCACCAGCGGATTGATAAAGTAGCCGAGGCTGGCTTCCAGAATGTGATTATGATTAATTGCCCAAATAAAAATCAGCCAGTTCCCGCCGACAAGCAGGGCGGTAATCAGTAACATGCCGATTTTCTTCGGTTGTGCCAATACCCGGCGGACATCGCCCCAGCTGCGGCTGACGGAGAGCAGCACTAACATAAAGAAGAAAGACCAGATCACCCGGTGAGTCAGAATTTCATCCGCCGGAACCTGTTTGATGAGCTTGAAATACGCCGGCGCGATCCCCCAGATCAGATAGGCGATAAAGGCAAAAATAACACCTTGCCGGGTACGGTGTGCGTCCATGTGGGTACCTGAAAAAAGAGTAAGGAAAGAAGCGAGTTTACCTGATCTCAGCCCACCATATAGGTCGCCGTAGTGGTCGCGATGTGAATGCCCGTGTCGCTGTGTAAATCCACGCGCGCCACGGAGACTTTGTTCCCGGCACGGATCAGGCTGGCGGAGGCAATAAAATACTCGCCACGGCCCGGACGCAGGTAATCAACGCGTAAATCGATGGTGCCCATCTTGGATAAACGCTGACGCATTTCGGCTTCCAGTAACGGGTGATCAGGTTTGTCGCGGCGGATCAGTGAACTGGTCACACAGACCAGACCGGCGGCGACATCCAGCACCGCAGCAATTACGCCGCCGTGCAGGATTTTTTGTGCGGCATTGCCCACCAGTTTTGTCTGGTTGGTAAATTTTAACTCTGCGTAGTCGCAGTCGAGACGTTTCAGCTCGAGGCCCAGTTCGCGGTTAAACGGCATATCGTAAACGAAAATATTGCCGATCAGTTGCAGGGCAGCCTCGTGGCTGAGAGATGAAGCAGACATGAATAAATTCCTGACGAAAACGGGTGGACAGTATGTTCGCCGAAAAAGTTAACGAAGTGTTGATTTTAGGTGCGGGCAGGAAGGATTTCTACACAGCGAAGGATAAATGTATTCAGTACTCATCTAGAAATGTATTTGTGTGTAAAATGCCCTGCTTTGAGATTTCCGGATTTTAGTCAGCGCGTGGTTGGCCGGGCAGACGGCATATTTTCAAAAATAATGAGTCGATAACTTTAGGGTGAGGGTAAGGAATAATGCGTAAAAATTGGGCTGTCGGAGCCGCCATGCTGGCGATGCCAATGCTGGGACACGCCGCAGAGGCCACTGTGCAGGAAGTGCATGATAAACCTGCGGTACGCGGAAGTATTATTGCGAATATGTTGCAGGAGCACGACAACCCGTTCACATTATATCCTTACGAACAAAACTACCTGATTTACACTGATACCAGCAATATCAACAAGAAAGCCATTCAGTCTTACGACTGGGCAGATAAAGCACGTCATGATGAAGTCGAGTTCCAGCTCAGCCTGGCGTTCCCGTTGTGGCGTGGAATTGCGGGTGATAATTCGGTGCTCGGCGCGTCTTACACGCAAAAATCATTCTGGCAGCTTTCCAACAGCGGCGAGTCTTCACCTTTTCGTGAGACCAACTACGAGCCACAGCTTTTCCTCGCCTGGGCAACGGATTACGATTTCCTCGGCTGGACATTGCGCGAAGCAGAATATGGTGTCAGCCATCAGTCTAACGGCCGCTCAGATCCGACGTCCCGCAGCTGGAACCGCGTGTATGCCCGTTTCATGGCGCAAAACGGTAACTGGCAGGTGGATTTAAAACCGTGGTACCGCATCCCTGAAAGCGATGAAAACGACGATAACCCGGACATCAACAAATACATGGGTTATTACCGCCTGAAAGTCGGTTATGCGTGGGGTGACAGCGTGTTCAGCGTGGAAAGCCGTTACAACTGGAATACCGGTTACGGCGGTGCGACGACTGGCTGGAGCTACCCGATTTCCAAACAGGTTCGCTTCTATACTCAGGTATTTAGCGGCTACGGCGAGTCATTGATCGACTACAACCATAAGCAGACCCGTATCGGTGTGGGTATTATGCTTAACGACATCATGTAATTGCGCCATACTTCTGGTTGCAGTTGCGTTGGCCGCACCCGGAATTATTTAGGGTATATTATGTCGGTGCAGTACAGCCCCGGCGGCTTTAGGGCTTAGCCGGGTGGTTTGAACAGTTGGGGAATTGAGTGTCTACGGCGGCAGTGATAAACAAAGAAGAGCTGGCTCATCAGGTATTACGCGATACCTTCGGCTATCAGCAATTCAGACCAGGCCAGCAAACTATCATCAATACCGCCCTTTCTGGCCGGGATTGTCTGGTAGTGATGCCAACAGGCGGCGGTAAATCGCTGTGCTATCAAATTCCCGCGCTGGTGATGGACGGCCTGACGCTGGTTGTTTCGCCGCTCATCTCGCTGATGAAAGATCAGGTCGACCAGCTGATGGCCGCAGGCGTTGAAGCCGGTTGCCTGAACTCAACGCAAACCCGTGAGCAACAGCTGGAAGTGATGGCCGGTTGCCGCGCGGGACGTATCAAAATGCTGTATATCGCACCGGAACGCCTGATGATGGGTGATTTCCTCGAGCAGCTGCAACAGTGGAATCCGGCGATGCTTGCCGTCGATGAAGCTCACTGTATTTCCCAATGGGGCCACGATTTCCGCCCGGAATATCGCGCGCTCGGCCAGCTGAAACTGCGTTATCCGCAACTGCCGGTGATTGCCCTGACCGCAACCGCCGATGAGGCCACACGTAACGATATCGTCCGTCTGCTGGAGCTGAACGATCCGCTGATTCAGGTCAGCAGTTTCGATCGCCCGAATATCCGTTACACGCTGGTGGAAAAATTTAAGCCGCTCGATCAGCTGATTCGTTTTGTGCAGGATCAGCGCGGTAAAAGCGGCATTATTTACTGTAACAGCCGTGCCAAAGTGGAAGACACAGCCGCCCGTCTGCAAAGCCGCGGGCTGAGCGTCGGCGCGTATCACGCCGGGCTGGATAACGACACCCGCGCCCGCGTGCAGGAAGGTTTCCAGCGCGACGACCTGCAAATTGTGGTCGCCACCGTCGCCTTCGGGATGGGCATCAACAAACCTAACGTGCGTTTTGTGGTGCACTTTGATATTCCACGCACTATCGAGTCTTATTATCAGGAAACGGGCCGGGCAGGGCGTGACGGCCTGCCTGCCGAAGCGGTGCTGCTTTACGATCCGGCTGATATGGCCTGGCTGCGTCGCTGTCTGGAAGAGAAACCGGCTGGCGCGCAACAGGATGTTGAACGCCATAAGCTGAATGCCATGAATGCGTTTGCGGAAGCGCAAACCTGCCGCCGTCTGGTGCTGCTCAATTACTTCGGTGAAGGCAAACAGAACGCCTGCGGTAACTGCGATGTGTGTCTTGACCCGCCAAAACGCTATGACGGTTTGCTGGATGCGCAGAAAGCGCTGTCGGTCGTTGCACGCGTCGGACAACGTTTTGGCTTAGGGTACGTGGTCGAAGTGCTGCGTGGTTCGAACAACCAGCGTATCCGCGAATACGGCCACGACAAGCTGACTGTGTACGGCATCGGCAAAGAACATAGCAACGAACACTGGACCAGCGTGGTTCGCCAACTGATCCATCTCGGGCTGATTACGCAAAATATTGCCATGCACTCGGCGTTACAACTGACGGAATCGGCGCGTCCGGTTTTACGGGGCGAAATCCCGTTGCAGTTGGCCGTGCCGCGTATTCAGACGCTCAAAATTAAAAGCAGTGCCAGCCAGAAAACTTACGGCGGGAATTACGATCGTAAGTTGTTTGCTAAATTGCGTAAACTGCGTAAGTCACTGGCGGATGACAATAATGTGCCGCCGTACGTGGTATTTAACGACACGACGCTGCTGGAAATGGCTGAACATCTGCCCGTCAGCGCGAGCGATTTGCTGGACATCACGGGTGTTGGTCAGCGTAAGCTGGAGAAATTCGGCAGGCCATTTATGGCGATGATCCGCGATCACATCGATAACGGCGACGAATAAGAATTCTGTTTCCTACACATAACACAGAGAGTTAATCATGCTGATGCTATTCCTGACGGTTGCGATGGTTCATCTGATCGCGCTGATGAGTCCGGGGCCGGACTTCTTCTTTGTCTCACAAACCGCCGCCAGCCGGTCGCGTAAAGAAGCCATGATGGGTGTGATTGGTATTACGCTCGGCGTACTGGTGTGGGCAGCGGTTGCGCTGATGGGATTACATTTAATTCTGCAAAAAATGGCCTGGCTGCATCAGATCATCACCGTCGGCGGCGGCCTGTATCTGTGCTGGATGGGCTGGCAGTTGATGAAATCCGCACGTGCTAAAAAACAAAACGGCGACGACACTCCGGTAACGCTGCCTGCCCGTGGCCGCACGTTTATGCGCGGGCTGCTGACCAATCTTTCGAATCCTAAAGCTGTTATTTACTTCGGCAGCGTATTCTCTATGTTCGTTGGCGACAGTGTCAGCGGTGGCGAGCGTCTGGGTATATTTCTGCTGATTGTGGTGGAAACCCTGGCCTGGTTCTCGTTAGTGGCGCTGGTTTTTGCCCTGCCGAAAATGCGTCGCGGATATCAGCGTTTAGCAAAATGGATCGATGGCGTGGCAGGCGTGGTGTTTGCGGGCTTTGGTGTTGCGCTTATCGTGAATCGTTAATCAACGCATTTTGCACATGAAAAAGGGTTCGGTTGATGCCGAACCCTTTTTGCATTTTGCGGCGTTAAACCTTTCTGGCACTCGCCAGCAACACACCCACCAGCATAAACAGCGAACCGAAAATGCGGTTCAGCAACTGCATTTGTTTCGGGGCTTTCACCCAGCCGGCGATACGCGTGGCCAGCGTGGCGTAACCGATCATCACAATGATATCGACAACCACCGTGGTGACGCCCAGTACCACGTATTGTGCAGCCTGAGGCTGGTGCGCAATGATAAACTGCGGGAATAATGCGGCCAGAAACACAATGCTTTTTGGATTGGTCAGGTTCACCAGGATGGCGCGTTTGAATAAACGGCGACGTGGCATACTGCTGGCGAGCGCGCTCAGATCAATCGCACCGGCAGAACGCCACTGGCAAATACCCAGCCAGATTAAGTACGCCGCACCCAGCCATTTGAGAATTTCAAAGGCCAGCAGCGATGATGAGATCAGTGCGCCCAGCCCGATACCGACCAGTACGATGTGGATGGATAACCCGAGTTGTAACCCCGCGATTGACGCCACCGCCCCGCGATAGCCGTGGCTGATGCCCGTACTCATCGTGTTAATGGCACCGGAGCCGGGGGATAAACTTAAAATAGAAGTGGTGAGCAGGTAGGTTAACCACCAGTCAAGTGTCATTGCGAGACTCCCTGAATACGTTTTATGTTGTTTTATGGCACAATACGCCATTGTTTATAATTGCGCTATAACTCACAAATAACACTTTTCCTCCTCCCTGCCTGACGACTTTGGATCATTGAATGCCTGTGAATTTTGGGAAGTGGTTAACACGAGAGAAGGAGTTTTCCGCCTTCGCGACCGGACCTTTGCTGGATTTCTGGCGTACGCGCGAAGAAGGCGAGTTTAGCGGCGTTGACGATGTCCCGATCCGCTATGTCCGGTTCTGTTCCCCCGCGCATGATAAAGTCATCGTGGTGTCACCGGGTCGTATAGAAAGCTACGTAAAATATCCTGAAGTAGCCTACGATTTATTCCATTGCGGCTACGATGTCATGATTGTCGATCACCGTGGTCAGGGGCGTTCCGGGCGTATGCTCGACGATCCGCATTGTGGCCACGTTAAGCATTTTGACGATTATGTTGAGGATTTCGAAAGCTTTTATCAGCTGGAGATTGCCCCACGTCAGTACGCGAAAAAGTTCGCGCTGGCACACTCCATGGGCGGTGCGATCCTGGCGCTGTTTCTGGCGAAAAATCCGGACAAGTTTGATGCAGCGGCGTTACTCGCGCCGATGACCGGCATTTATTTGCCGATGCCGGGCTGGATTTCCCGCCGGATCCTCAACTGGGCGGAGAATCGTCCGCTACGCCGTGACGGCTATGCGCTGGGCACCGGTCACTGGCGGCCATTACCGTTTGTGGTCAACCGCCTGACACACAGCCGTGAGCGTTATCGCCGTAATCTGCGTTTTTATGCCGATTACCCTGAGCTGCAGGTCGGCGGGCCAACCTATCATTGGGTACGTGAAGGGATTGAGGCGGGGATGCATATCCTGAAAGAAGCCGAAAAAATCACCACCCCTGTTCTGTTATTGCAGGCGAGCGAAGACCGTGTGGTGGATAACCGGTCCCATCTTGCTTTTTGTCAGGCCATGGCCGTTGCGGGACACCCTTGTGAAGGGGAAAAACCGCTGGTCATTGAAGGCGCGCGCCATGAGATCCTGTTTGAACGGGACGACCTGAGGGCACAGGCGCTGGACGCTATCATGCGCTTTTTTGCGCGACAGCATTAATCCGCGGTTCGCCGCGCACAACTCCATCAGAGGTTAGAACCTAACGCTATGTACCATGTTGTTGCTTCCGATTTAGATGGCACGCTGCTATCACCTGATCATACCCTGAGCCCGTTCGCCAAAGAGACGCTGAAATTGCTGACCCAGCGCGACGTGCATTTCGTGTTCGCCACCGGGCGTCACCATATCGATGTAGCGCAGATGCGCGACAATCTGGAAATCAGTGCATACATGATCACCTCCAACGGTGCGCGCGTGCATAACACCGACGGTGACCTGATTTTCTCGCACAATCTGGATGAAGACATCGCCAGAGACCTGTTCGGCATCATGCATAACAATCCGGATATTCTGACCAACGTTTATCGCAACGATGACTGGTACATGAACCGTGACCGCGCCGATCAGGATGATTTTTTCCGCGAATCCGTTTTCAAATACAAACTGTATGAACCGGGTCTGCTGGAAACTGACGGTATCTGCAAAGTGTATTTCACCTGTGAAGATCACGAAAAACTGTTGCCACTGGAAGAAGCGATCAATGCGCGCTGGGGCGACCGTGTGAATGTCAGCTTCTCACTGCCGGTATGTCTGGAAGTGATGGCAGGCGGTGTATCGAAAGGGCATGCGCTGGAATATGTTTCCAAGCTGATGGGCTATTCCCTGAAAGATTGCATCGCCTTTGGTGATGGCCTGAATGACCTTGAAATGCTGAGCATGGCCGGTAAAGGTTGTCTGATGAGCGGTTCATTGCCACGTCTGAAAGCCGCCATGCCGGATGCAGAAATCATCGGATCCAACGCCGACGACGCGGTACCGCATTACCTTCGTAAGATGTATCTGGCCGAAGAAAGCTAATCGGTTTTGAAGCAAAGTCGTAGAACCAAAGCAGGGCGGTTGTCCTGCTTTGGGATCTGTATCTGCCGCTTTATTGCCGATGCCGCTGAAGCCTAACGTGCCGATGTTGAGGCTGTTTTTATCCGCCGAACTTGTGCTGGCAAGCACCGCGCCATCGAGCTGCGTATGCCCGCCCACCGTGATATCAAAGCCGCCGTCACCGGCATAAATACCGGACTGCTCAGTGACCGAGTTGTAGTCGCTGTCCATTTTGTCATTAGCGGCACTCATGCCACCGGAGCCGGTCATGGTGCCGAATGAGAAGCTGGCGCCGCCGCTGATGCTCTTCTGGCTGCTGTCGTAATAGTCGCTGTCCTGCAGGCTGCTGATGGTCAGGTCGCCGCCGATATCCGCCACCACGCTGTTGCCGCTCAGCTGCGCACCGGCAATCGTTGTGTCGTCGCCGCTGTTAATGCTGATGCGGTTGCCCGCGTCGATGGTGGTTTCGTTATGCTGCGTGCCGTTGCCCGACTCGCTGCCTCTGGAGGCGTTGCCGCTGGCGGAGATGTTGATACCGGCACCGCTCTCGCCCATGCCGATGCCAATCCCTATGGCGCCGCCGCTGCTGCTGTTTTCTCCTTCCAGCCACTGGGTGTTCTGCGAGGAAATCAGGTTGATGTCGTCTGCCGCGTTCAGCGCCACGTCCAGCCCGGCTTTAATCTGGCTGCCGATGACTGTGATATCGCCGCCCGTCGCGGTTATCGACAGGTTATCACCCGCCGTCAGCGTGCTGCCCGTGGCGGTATTCTGTCCGCTGTGGCTCTCGGATTTGGACGACTGCGTGCCAACCGAGGCGCTGATACCAAAGGCGGTGGAAGCATCGCCGGTGGTGGCCTGCGCCAGCGCCGTTCCCCCCGTCGAACCGACGGTGCTGAAACTCTGGCTTTTGAGTTGCAACGGCTGCCAGCAAATTGTGCGGTTCTCCACGAAAATAAAGATGGATCATTATTACTTCATAGATATTCTTTCTTCCCCAACATTGTTTTTTTATATTGGCACTCTTTAACGCTTACATAATCTGCTTCTTTCCTTTCAGAAATATCATAGATAACAACATCATTACCTTTTGTTTGGATTTCATAACTATGACCATCTTCTGCCGTAAATGATCTTTCAAAAGTTCTACCAAGATCTATGCCATACATACTTTTTTCATCAAAGTGCCACCATATTTTATATACTTTCCCACTTTGAATGGTATATTCCAAATATCCCCGATTTGAGAATTGCGTTGACGGAGATGCGATCCCAGTTACTCTTTTTGAATAGCTGGTTTTTATTCCCATCACGGCTACTTTTGATGTAAGTCCATACACACCTTCTGATTTCATACATTCCGCAGCAGGTAACATTTTTTCCAGCCTGAAAAGTGTTGGTTGAAAACTATTGTCGACACGAATAAAAGAAGTATCGTTGCCCTGATAATCAGGCATAGAACTGCTCATATCCACAGTACATCCAGAAAGAAAAATCACGATCATCAAAAAAAACGAATTACTTTTCATATAAATATCCATGTTAAAAATTAATACCCTGTTTTTCATAAACATTTCTGTCTAATCCGATCCCAGCGTTGTTGGTCAGGATTTACTTACTTGTAATGTCTGTAATGACGATAGTAGATAAACCAGCTACCCGACCCACAAATAGGCCCAGCAAATAGACTAATACGATAAGCTCTTCGGATATCTTCCAGTGAAAAAAGAAAATCCCCACCAAAAGATAACCATACAAATGTTCTAAGCATTAAAAAAATAATCACAGTCATAGAAAGAAGAATTAATATCCATATTATATTGAAAATAAATAAAGAAAATACAGTCTTCGCATTCATTACTTTTTCTCCTTAAGACTATTTATTTGCTCGTTAATAATGGCACCAGTTCCTTCTGTTGCAATTGCTGCTCCTGTATTACCCGCTATGCCAGGAATAGCACTTGGTGGTAATGGTTTTGATATGCCCATTCCCATATCAACCCATTCATAGTTTTTCCAAGTTGGATTAAATATTTTGTTCAGAGGTCCCTGCGCAAACTTACCGATCCCATAACCTAGGCCTGAAGCACCGCCGCTTATAGCCCCTCCAGCCCACGGATCATCTCCCTTCAGATAACTTGATGTCGCACCACCTGCTGCATTCCAACCCACAGTTCCCCACAGTCCCGTATTCGCCGTAAATGCTCCCACATAAGTAGCTATCAACACATCTGTAGGATTGATTTCACCATTCACGCCATACTGGATCGCTGCATTAGCACTGCCGCCAATAGCACCTGTCATCTGCATTCCTCCAGGCAGATAAATCAGCCCTGCGGTCGCCATTGCGCCTGCCACTGCATTTGCCTCATTCTGCGCCTTCTGGCAACTTGCCGAACCCGGTGCATCAGCACAACTTGCCATATCAATACCGTGCTGACGGATAAATGCTTCCTGGCCTGCCTCCGTACCGCCGCCTAACAGGTTGTTGTTCACTGTGGTGTTCCCCGCTATCGCGCCTGTCATACCGTCTGCCGTGCTGTCTCCGGTTAAACCACCCGCCAGACCCGCTGCCAGCGTCGATAAGGCCAGCACTTTTTGTTTTTCCTGCTCCGTCAGTTCGCTGATGGGTTTGCCGTAAGTGTCCAGCGCTATCATACCTGCCAGTTCACCTGCGGCGGCTCCCGCCGCTCCTGCCGCTGCATCTTTGCCCTGCGCCGCTGCAATGGCGGCATTCACCGCGCCATCTAGCTGGGTATGCCCGCCCACCGTGATATCAAAGCCGCCGCCGCTGAACATGCCGCTCTTTTTCTTCTCTTTGAGACGGTATGTCGAGTCGGTGTTGGTCGCCGCCACGATGTCGATATTGTTGCCCGCATTCAGGCTGACATTGCCGTCGCCGACCACCGCTGAGCCTTTCACCAGCAAATCATTTCCGGCGACGAGGGTTACGTTATCGCCGCTGAGCAGGGTGCCTGCTTCACGGGTTGCGCTGTCTTCCTCCACCGTGTGCGTGGTGGTTTTTTTCATGAACCCTTTTTTAGTTTTGGTTTCTTCTTTGAAGTGGTAATCACTTTCAGTGGCGGTTTCGAGGTTAATGTCACGGCCTGCGCCAATACCGATATCGCCGCTGGCAATTACCTGTGCCGCTTTGCTGTTGACGTCACGTCCGGCAACGATTGTGGTGTTGCCGCCGCTGACGATTTCAGTGCTGTCCTGGCGTACCGATTCGTTGATTTCGACCTTTTTCTTCGCTTTGTAGCTGCTGCCGTCGGTGGTTTCTATCGCCATCAGATTCACATCGCGACCGGCCTGCATCGCCACGTCACCTTCTGCGGCGAGTCCTGCGGCCCGGCTGTTGATATCCTGCCCGGCAACCAGCGTCAGATCGCCGCCTGCGGTTATCGTCGTGCGGGCGTTGTCAGTGCTGTGGGTTTCACTTTTGCCACGACTGGCACTCTGACTGGTTTCTATGGCATTCAGGTTCAGATCATTGCCTGCCAGCATCAGCAGATCGTCGCCTGCTGCCACAAGTGCGCCGGTAATATTGATATCTTGTCCGGCTCTCAGGATCATGTCGTCCTGAGCCATGATCCCCGCCATCGGGCCGCTTTGTGTCTCGCTGAAACTGACAGACTCGCCGCGCCTGCCCGTTCCGCCTGCCTGCCATTGTTCGGTTTGCGTGATGTTATTAATGCTGCCGCCTGTGCTCTCAAGCTGGACGGTTTTGCCAGATATCGCGGATCCAATGTTGTTGATATCGCCCAGCGCGCCCAGTTGTAGTGCACTGCCTGCCTGCATCAGGCCAGCATTCAGGTTGCTGATGCTGCTCTGACTACCGATAAACAGGTTTTTGTTTGCGGCGAGGGTGCTGCCGCTATTGGTGACACTGCCGCCTGAAAGTCCGACATTATTGCCAGCAATCACGCTGCCGTTATTCACCGTCACGTCTTTTGGTGACAGATACACTTTTGGCACCATTACCGTCTGGCCGTTGATGCTGGCGGATTCCCACCACAAGATACTGCTGTCGAGCGCGGCGATTTGCGTAGCCGTCAGCGCTACACCAAAGGCCAGTCCAAGCGACTGCTGCGCACCTGCCGCGTTATCCATCAGGTATTGCATCTGCTCGAGATCAGAACCGAGGCCGCTGATATAGCGGCTGCCGGTCTGGTTGATCATAAAGTTGCTGACGTAGCGCGTATCGAATGCCGCATCACCGAGGAAGCGATAATCGTATTCCGGCTGCAGGTTAAGTTTGTCGAGGAAGTACGCCGAACCGAGGAATTTATTCTGGTCGGTGTACTGGCTGTTAGTTTCACGCGGAGCCGT
The DNA here is from genome assembly GCF_003263525.1 of Rahnella sp. NRRL B-41462. NCBI lineage: Bacteria > Pseudomonadati > Pseudomonadota > Gammaproteobacteria > Enterobacterales > Yersiniaceae > Rahnella > Rahnella sp. NRRL B-41462. Next base: position 15,193 of record NZ_JYDF01000034.1, read on the forward strand.
ACCGGGTTGGATCCCCATTAATGCGTACAGGTCGCCAAACAGGCTTTGATCGAGTTGCCCCAGCCCGTCGAGTTTCGGGTTCGTGGTGATCAGATACGGGCTGTTCGCATCGGTTGAAGGGACAAAATAGCCGTTATTATCCGACGGCAAAGGATACAAGCTGTTGCCCCCGGCGATGTGAGCAACTGCATCGGTGAGACTCTCGTACCATTGCGGCGAGGTGATGTCCGCGCTATCTGCGTTGGCGAGATCTTGCTGCTGAACGCCATCAGGCTGGCTGAGTGTATTTAGCGTCGGGGCAGTGATGATGTTGCTGGTGCCCCCGGCATTCGCCGTGGTGGTGGTGTTGCTGATGTCCTGGGTAAAATTGGCAATGACGTTGCCGCCAGCCTGGATGACGGAGCGGAATATATCACCGTCAGTACTCTCTGTTCGGATATCCCCTGTAGTGACAAAATAGATTGAATTCATGCCCCCAGTGCCGTTCTGAGAGGTTATGCTGGACTCCGTTGCGTACTCACTTCCACCATAAGCATATGACAAATAATGAGTTTCAATGCTTTCTATCCATGACTGGTTATTAAGCGTATTACCACTAAGAATGGCATTGTTAGTCGCTAAAATATGACTGGCATTATTCTCCAGTACATCCGCATGGAGCAGAAGATCGCGGCCAGAAGAGATATGCGCAACGGGTGAACCATTGCTCTCGACAATGACCTGTGAACGGGAAACGGCAAACTGTAATTCAGCGCTGTTGCTATAAGGGGCAGGACGAGACCAATATGCCCCGGCACAACCATTACCACAGCCAGTATCTGCGCGGTAGTAGCCATAATCGTAATTGATACTATCCAGATAGCTTAGCGGGACATCTGCATCAATCGACGTAAGCCATGAGTATTGTCCGGCTAAATCTGTTTCTTCGGTGACATGAGCAACTAATCCTTCCCGCTCATTCACTAAATGCCCGGTATTTATCGTAATATCCCCATTTACCGTCTCGATATTCCCCGAAGTATTCACCACTTCGGCGTTCGCATTGCCCGCCATATCGCGCTGCATCCACAGGCTGTTACCGGCCAGAATATCGCCGTGGTTATTGCGGATGGTATTGGCCAGCAGATACATATTGTTGCCCGCATACAGCAGGGCGGTATTGAGAATACTGCTGGCGGCATTGAGGGTCAGTGAGCCCGCGGTGCCGATAAAACCGGCCACCGTAATATTCTCACGGCTGTTCAGTACCACGTCGCCACCGGCCTGTAATGTGCCTGTGGTGTTCATCGAAATACTGCCTGCGGAGAGGATGCTTGCACCGCTGCCGGTGGTGATTTGTCCGTTATTAGTGAGCGTCGTTCCGGCAGTCAGATTCACCGCCTGGCCTTGCATCACGCTCTGATTATTTATCGCGCCATTGCTGGTGATATCCAGCACGTTGCCTGCCGCCAGCACGTTTTTACCCGTAAAAGCACCGGTTAATTTCAGGGTTAAATTACCCAGCGAAACCACCTGACCCAACTGTTCGAAAACGCCGCTGGTCAGCAGTAAGTTACCGCCGCTGTAAAGTTTACCTGCGGCCCTGTGGTCAATCCGGTCGGCATGAATCGCCAGATTCGAGGTGCTAAACACCGTCCCTGAGTTATCGATTGCAGCGGCATTCAGCAATACAGATGTGGCCTGTAGCCAGTTATTGTTGGTCAGGCTCGCCGTGTTAAACGTGAGTTCACCGCCGGAGAGGATTTTACCGTCGTTACGTGCGGACGCTGAGGCATCAATACGTGTCATGCCGCCGCCCTGAATCAGGCCGTAGTTCACGAGATTTGGCGTGGTGAGGTTCAGGGTGTTCTGGCTCAGGACAATACCGGCAGCGCGGTTGGTCAGATTACCGGTGAATGCGAGGTCATTGTTCCCCTGAATACGCCCGCTGTTGTCGACAGAATCGCTGATCAGCGCAATATCCGTACCCTGAATTTGCCCGGCATTATTGACTGTCGCCGCACTCAGCCCCAGGGTTCCGTCTGTTAACAGCGTTTTGTCCTGTTGCTGAATAAATGCTCCGGTCAGCGCCACTACCAGTCCGTTGACGCCGATGATGTCGCCATTGTTATTCAGCGACGTGCCGTTTATCACCAGATTATTGCCCTGCAATGCGCCACGGTTATCAAGCGACTCTCCCGTCAGGGTGAGATCTGCGTCACTCAGCAGCGAGCCCTGATTAGCGATGTTTTGCGCGGCAAGGCTGGCGTTGCCCTGGCTTAAGATGTCACCGTCGTTACTCAGTGTGCTGGCAAGCGAAACATCCAGTTTATCCGTCCCAAGCAGGGAACCTGTGTTCGTCCAGTCACGGGCGGTGATAACAACATTTTGCCCCTGCAGGGTGCCTGCGGTATTGAGTAAACCCGCATCCAGGGTCAGTGAGCCTGCGGTCAGCGTGCGGCTGGCGCTGCCTGTGCGCAGTTCATCTGCCGTCATGTGCAGCGCAGAAGTTCCTTGCCACAGGCCATCATTACTGAATGTAGCGGACGTCAGTGACAGGCTGTTCCCCATTACCTGTCCGGCATTGAGAACGGTATTCCCGCTGATATCCAGATGCCCCTGACTTAAAAACAAACCCTCACTCAGGTTATTAAAGTGCCCGCTGTTTACCGTGAGATTCGCCGCAGTGGTTACGCCGCCATGAATCAGATTCTGTGCCGTAAGCGTGAGTGCACCCTGTGCCACCTGAGTGCCATAAAGCGTGGCATCCGTGGCTGTCAGCGTGAGCGTACCATCAGACTGGAGCTGCGCGTCACGCTGGCTGGTCAGTTTATTCGCCTGCACCCTAAGATCGCCGTGGGCGATAACATCCCCGTCCAGATTTGCCTCACGGGTTTTCAGTGAAACATTGCCCAGACTGGTCGAAAGCGAACCTTTTGCGGCGGTCAGTGAGCGGCTCTCTATCGCCAGTGATTTTTTGCCTGATAAGGTCCCGTTTTGCCGGATATCTTCCGCAGACAAAACCAGCGCTTCGTCAGATAGAATTTCTCCGCCTGCTGCGTTGCTCAGTGTTTTTACGGCACTTATCGAGGTAGTGCCTTTGGTTGCAATTTTACCGCTGTTGGACAGGGAACCACTGCTTATGGCGGCGTTATTACCGGCTATCAGCTGGCCCTGATTTGTTATCGTTCCCGCCACCTGTGCTGAAATATCACGCGCCGTATTGACGCTGCTGCGGCCATCCTGTGTTAAATCTTGTGCGTTGAGATTGAGGTCGTTTCCGGCAGTCAAACGGCTGTTGCTTAACGTCAGTTTGCCATCGCTGTTAAGGGCGATATTGTTGTCGCTGGCAAAGGTGCCGTTGTTAAGTGCAATGTCCTGCCCGCTGACATTCATACTGCCACTGGCTTTATGTTCCCCGCTCAGCGTAACGCTTTCCCCTCTGGCATTCAGGCTGCCGCTGGCAAGACTGTTTTGCACGGTGAGTTTGCCGTTGGCATCCAGCGTGATATCCCCCTGACGGGCGTTCAGGTTGCCAAGGTTAACTCCCACGCCTTTATCGCTGGAAATCAGGTGGATACGACTGGCGTACATGCCGCCGAGCGCGCCGGTATCCACCGCCACCACGGGTGCTGCGCCTTCACCGGCCATCGCGGTTACGCGGCCATTTTTATCCACGCGGTTAGCGCCGGCGATAACGTTCAGCGCGTTGGCATGAATTTGTGCATTCACTTCGGTGGCCCGCGAGATGATTGACAACGCATCCGACTGGCTGGCATTCAACCCCTGGCCTTCAACGGTGATGGAACCTTTTTTGACATCAAGGGATTGTAAGTTGCCACTCGCATCGAACACCGGTTTACCCGTGGTGAGCGCGGCATTCGGTGTATTGATAAACCCGCAGCCGTTACAGGTGATGCCATACGGGTTAGCAACCATCACGTTGGCCGCTTTTCCTGCGACTTCTGTGTAACCGTTCAGTTGTGAACGGTTCGCGCCCGTCACTTCGTTAATAATGCCGCGCGCTTCCTGGCCTGCTTTCAGGTTGGGGTTGTTCTGAATCAGCCCGCCTAACTGCGTCTGGTTTAGCTGGCCGGTGGCATTATTGAGGATCAGCCCCTCTTTACCGACGTTGTAATTTTGAAACTGGTTATGGGAAATCCCCGCTCCGTTAGGTGTGGCGATATTCACCACCGGCACACCGTTTCCGGCCTTATCGATACCTGTAGCACTATTTGCAGGCGCCGGTGCGGCAAACACCGGGAATACAGGTTGTCCTGCCAGCAAGCCACAGATCAAATAACTCAGTATGCGTTGAGCAAAACACATTGGTTGTTGATGATTATCCATAATCGTTTTCCCTTAAATCACAAACGCGATGCGGTAATAAATGCTGAGGTGGTCAGGCGCTAACCAGTCCGGATATTGCAACGGTGTACCCACGGTAAACTGGCTGGAGTAGTGACGATTTGTGGTAGAAAGCCCGACAGCGGCTCCCCACAACGTGCCGGACGCCCACGGGTCTTTGTTATCTTTTTGCAGCCAGCCACCGTCGAGTGCGACCACGCTGCTGACCTGGCCGATAAGCGGCAATGTGAACAGTCTGTAGTTCAGCTCGTTACGCCAGTAGCCGCCGTTATCGCCGGAAAGATATTGCTCTTTAAAGCCGCGTACCGAGCTTTCGCCACCGATGGTCAGACGCTCGCTGCCATATAGCCTGTCCGGCGACCACTGACCGTAGACGCTGGTCAGCCACCATAAATCTTCAGCCACCGGCAACTGAAAGCTGCCGTTCAGGCTCCATTTTTTAAATCCGGCTTTCGGCAAATCATCATTTTTGCCGTTATCGTCTTCCGCACCCTGCCAGGACACGCCATGGCTGAAAGTGGGGTTGAAAGTTGCGACGCCACCGAAGATTTTTTGCGTGTGGTTGAGGCCAAACAGCAGGCTGGTCAGCTTGCGACTGCTGCTGTCGAGCAACACATCATTGAGATAGTTATTGCTGATCTGATGTGTCAGTCCGATGGAGGCACCGGTTTTGATATCGCCATCGCGGAATAACACCCGCGAGGTGGTAAAACGGTGGCTGATGCTGTCGCCGGTCGATGCCCAGCCAAAGCCATTGTTGTCAATGGTGCTGAGGTAGTTGCTCCAGCTATAGCTGTAATCAAACAGGTTATAACCGTAGGGAATGCTCAGCCCGGCCTGAACATTTTGTGCGTCATGCGTGGATGAAAAATCGCTGCTGCGCCCGCCGCTGACGAACCATTTATCCGCAATACCCAGCACATTATTGGCCGTCAGCGAGCCGCCAGATTGCCCGGTACCGGTACTTTTCTGCCCGCTGTTATCAAAGTTAAGTGAGAAACTGAGGGGGAATTCCGGCGAGGCGGTGAGATTGACAATGGAATAGCCTGATTTCTTGCCCGGAAGGATCTCTATTTGCACCGGATCGTTGCGCAACCGGTTGATTTGCTCCATACCCTGTTCGATGTCACGCAGGTTAAGAATGCCGCCTTCCAGTCCCGGGAAAGCCATTCTTAATTGTGGCGCTGACATGCCTTCGAGGGTAATTTTCTCAAGACGTCCTTCCAGTACCGAAATATGTAATTCACCCTGAGATAAATCCTGTTCGGTGATAAAAGCCCGGCTGGTTATATATCCCTGGTGAATATACCAGTCAGAGATTTGACGGGTTATCTCCGCAATCCCGTTCATCCCAATACATTGGTTAAGATGAGATTTATTAATCTCGCGTTGTTTTTTATCAGAAAGAAGAGTTACGTTATTTATATATATTTTATGAATGTAAAAGCAGGGGCCATTATTTTCTTCTATGTGTGATTCGATGGATGAAACGGGAGAAAAACTGCGTTGTAGATCATCACGTTGTTGCTGGCTTTGCCTTAATAATTCCTGTTGTTCCTGACGGATCAGGTCTCGGTCTGCCGGATTCAGGGGGGCCGCAACGCCGGATGTAATGACGCCAGCCATTAAAATGGGCAGAATATATTTAAGGAATGAATATTTACACAAGACAAATTTATCCCATGGATAATTAATGGAGTAATGTTTTGATACAGATTTTAATATGATGTTTCGTGGCGACAAATAAATCAAATTTTTTAATGGTATTGAGGGCGTGTGAATTTATTTCGGAGTCGTGCTGATAAGTGATTTAGTGAAATTCACCCGTAAATTATCTTATTCCGTTATAGGAAAGGATTATTAATTCCAATCCATTGCGCTTCACAGTCACTGGTTCCGCAATATAACCGGGGCACGGATGACTCAGTAATGCAAAGGCCGCCGGGGAAAATAACGTCTTCAAGATCAGCACGTTTGGCGGCTCCGGGTTTGAACTGGTTGCGTTCAGCGATGATTTTCAGCGCTGTCCGGTGATACGTCTGGTAGTTGAAAATGAACGAGCAGGCGTAATAGTTCCGGTGCCCCTGCGCATCGAAACGGGCGACATGTCCCAGCACACCGATCTGGTGGCCATCCAGAACATAAGCTGCGTTCACGCCGCACCATTCTTCGGCGGCGACCTGTCCCTGCAACAATGTCGCCTGAGCTATCTTGCCCAGGGTCAGATCCTCCAGTGAATCCAGCAGAATATAGCCGATGGTACCCCGTCCGCCGGTTTCACCCTGCGGACGGGTAAACAGTAATATTTTTCCGTCCGGTAAACCCACCGGACGGATGTCTTTCATGCCCTCAGGCCCGATAAAAAATGGGCGCAGGGAATACAAATCGGTCCCCCGGTACAGCACGGTTTTCCAGCGCAGTCTCCCGCTGGTGTCATCCGCCGGTTCAACACTCACCCCGCCAAAAATAAACTCCCCGCCGATCCGGGCAAAAAACGGATCCTGTAGAGCGAAGACCGGCGCGTCGGGCAGTAATTCGCACTGGCGGACGCCATCAAATGCAAAAAATTTTACCTGTGATAACTCGGAGTTTCTGGGCTCGACACGAGCCGCAATGACCGAAGTATCACCGCACTGAAACGGAGCGGTCAGGTTATAAACATCGTCGTCTCCTGCGCCGGAGAACTGGATTTTTTCTCCGGCGGGTACCGGCAATTTCAGAGTACGAAATTGCCGGAGTAATGTTTCAACCCTGCTCACAGCGGCAATCCGAGATGCGCCCATAAGGCATCGAGCGGCATTGTCGCCAGCCCGATACATTCATCGGCTGCGCCGTAGTAAATTTTCAGCAAATCCTGTTCCAGCAATGCGCCGCAGGTGAACACCACGTTGCCAAAGAATCCTTCTTTCTCATATATCGCTTCAGGCTGTAGCAGCGGCACTGGAGACCTGGAGAGGATGTTGGACGGATTATTCAGATCGAGCAGCATCGCGCCGAGGCAATAACGCTGGTCTTTATCCACGCCGTGATAAATCTGCAACCAGCCGCGCGTCGTTTTCATCAGCGGTGCGCCACCACCCAGCTTCAGCGCATCCCAGTCGCCGGAAGCACTGCCGAGTAAATGGCGATGATTGCCCCAGTGCAGCATGTCCGGTGATTCACACATCCAGATCTCCGGCTTACCAAAATGTTTGGGTGAAGGACGGGTCAGCGCCTGATATTTGCCGTTAATTTTTTCCGGGAAGAAGCAGACATCGCGGTTATCGGGGCAGAAAATCACGCCTTGTTTTTCTACCGTGACAAAATCGGTGGTCGTCGCCAGCGCGGTGGAAATGCCATACGGCGAAATGGCCGAATAGTTGATGTAGTAAACGCCATCGATCAGCGTAATTCGCGGATCTTCACAGCCAAATTGTTCGTATTGCGTATCAGCGGTCAAAAAGGGCTGTGCATCAACACTAAAATCTTCGCCATTCTGACTACGCGCTAACCGCAGATGCGACATGGAGGTCAGCCAGATCACTGAAGGGTCAGCTTTCAGCGCAATCATTCTCGGGTCGCTGAAATCATAGGCCGGGTCGTCACGTCGAAAACGTTTCGTGCCCGCCCGCCAGACGTTTTGCTGGTTCACCAGAAGCGGTACTTCCAGACAATTAGCATCCGTTGAGATCACGCTTTCCGCGACACGAAGCAACAGCAGGGTTTCACCCTGATACGAACATACGCCTGCGTTAAAAACACAATCGACCTTCCAGCCGGGCTGGGAAGGTGCAACGTCAGCAGGTGCTAACAGCGGATTTTTTTCACTTCTGAGCATTTTCATGGTTTACCTTTTTGATAAGAATTTGGTTTTTTTCCAGCAGCGGTTCATCCGTGCCAAACAAGACTGAATTGCCGTCGGCATAGCCCACGTTGACGACAGGCGGACCGAAATTGATCATCACTTCCAGACATTCCACACCCAGCTGGCGGCGGAAAATCAGGCATTGCTTAAACAGCGTGAGGTACTGATAGTGGCCACGCTGAAGGGAAGGGTGTGTATTTCTTATGTGGATCAGCTGCTTATAACGGGTCAAAATTGATTGTGAGCACTTACTCTCATTTTCGACGTTAATCTGGCTTTCACGAGCATCGGCTGGCGTCCACGGGACAGGTAAACGAGAGGCATCGCGGCAGAAAGGTAATGCATAAGTAAGCGCTTGCTCCTCATGCATGCCCTGTGAAATAGCGGTGTGATAGTGCGTGATTCCCTGAATATCCCGCATCTGTTGCAAATTCTGCGGGACAAAATCGGTCATGCCGATTTCTTCTCCCTGGAAGATAAAAGGCAAACCCCGGGCGGTCATTTGCAGGGCAAAAACGGCTACAGCGCGGGGAATATCGCGGGGTGATTCACCGAAACGGCTGATCATGCGTGACATATCATGGCTGGAGAAAAACAGTGTCGGTAAACCGGAGAGTGTGTTTTCCATTGCCTGTATTTCGGCGAAGATCGCTGCAATATCGAAGCGTTTCTGGCTGCCAAGGTTGAAATTGAACACCACGTCCAGCAACTCTGTGCCCTGATAAGGTGCCATTGCCGGTAATTCATCACTGCCCACTTCGCCAATCAGCAGGAATTCACCTTGCGCACGGATATGGCGACACAGGCGATTCACCACGCTGAGCACACCGGGCTGATTGATATCTTTATCATGAGGGGGCTCTGCGCCTGCCTCAACGGGTGGATGATCTTCCCCGATACCGTCAGTGGTCAGAAAATTAATCACGTCAAACCGGAAGCCGTCGACGCCGCGCGCTATCCAGAAATCGAAGATTTTTTGGATCTCATGCTCAACGGCGGGATTGGACCAGTTCAGGCATACCTGTTGAGGCGAGAATTTATGGTAGTAACTGGCCGTCCCGCCGGGTTCCTGCGTCCAGGCTGAACCGCCAAAGAAAGAGGTCCAGTTGTTGGTTTGCTCACGAAAGAAAAAGAAGTCACGGAACGGACTGTCCGGCTGACGGAGCGCCGCCTGAAACCACGGATGCTGGTCCGAAACGTGGTTAATCACCACGTCGATGACCAGCAAGATATCGCGCTGATGACAGGCCGCAATCAGTTCATCGAAAAGGTCTACTGTGCCAAAGCGCGGATCGACGGCGCAGTGATCACTGATGTCGTAACCATTATCCACCAGCGGAGAGGGATAAAAGGGGGTGATCCAGATGCCGCCAATGCCCAGCTCAGCCAGATAATCCAGTTTAGAAACCAGCCCCAGGAAATCGCCTAATCCGTCAGCGTTACCGTCGCAGAACGAGGGTAAATACACCTGATAAAATACCCGGTCCTGCCATGTTTTCAGGTTGTCCATCATTCAGGCCTGTTATTTAAGTGAAAGCGACATCCCTTCCAGGAAATGCTTCCTGAAGAGGATAAACAAAACGACGATTGGTAAGGTTTGCACTACCGAACCCGCCAGTACCGGGCCGACATAAATGCCATAGGATTTACTGAACGTTGCCAGCAGCACTGAAAGCGGCATTTTGTTGGCATCCTGCATCACAATCAGCGGCCAGAGGAAATTGTCCCAGGCGCTGGTAAAAGTAAAAATCGCGACGATAGCCAGAATCGATTTGTTGAGGGGCAGCATGACATGGAGCAATATTTTGATAAGACCGGCATGATCTAACCTTGCGGCATGAATATAGTCATTTGGCGTGCCTTTAAAACTCTGCGAGATCATAAAAATCCCCCAGCCATTCATCACAAACGGTAAAATAAGGGCGCCATAGGAATTAATCATGCCGAGTTCACGCATCAGCACGAAATGCGGAATAATAAACATGAAAGCCGGAAAAACCATTTGCAGGATAAGCAGGTTTTTGAAAATATCCCGGCCTTTAAATTCCATTTTTGCCAGCGCATAACCAATTAAACAGGAACTCAGCGTGACGCATACCGTTATGGTTAATGTAATGAATATGGAGTTAAACAATGTGCGCAGAAAGGGTTTTTCCGCTTTACCGGTACCATCAAACAGGAAAATATAATTATCGAATGACAGCGGGCCGGAAAAAAGAGATGTCGTATAAATATCGGCTGTATTTTTAAACGAACCGATTAACATCCACAAATACGGATATAACCAGGTGATGGCCAGCGCAAACATCAGCAGGTGGATCGCCACGGAGCTGATTGTTTGTTTCAGTAAAAATTTTTGTACAGGAGCGACGGCTCCCGTCTCCACAGATTGTGTCTTCATCATACGATCTCGATTTTCTTTTCCAGACACCGGCGCAATATCCAGATCAATGTGAAACTGAACAGCGCGACAATAATTGACATGGTAGCGGCCCAGCTTGGCTGCATCTGCCGGAAGGCGGCTTCATACATCACCACCATTGGCGTGGTGGTGCTTTTCAGCGGACCGCCTCCGGTGATGAGATAGGGTTCGGTGAAAATACTGAACGCTACTGTGATCGCGAGAACCAGCACCATGACTATCTGGGCATTCATCAGGGGCAATGTGATATGCCATATTTTTCCGAGGCCCGTGGTTTTATCGAGATCGGCGGCATCGTAAATATCTTTGGGAATAGTAATCAGCCCGGAATAAAAAATCAGGCCGTAATAGCCGACAAATTTCCAGGTGATAATAAGGGCAATCGATAACATGGCGAAATTCGGATGGGTGAACCACGGGACGTTAACGCCAAACATGTCCATCAGGAACGTATTTATCGGTCCTGTTTCACTGAACAGTTTGGAAAATACAATGGAATACGCCACGCCGGATGAAACATTGGCGAGCAGGAAGCTCAGGGCAACAAACGCTTTGCCATATTTTATTTTTCTTAATCCGAACGCGAATAATAATGAAGACACCAGGACAATGGGCAGATAGTAAGCCAGAAATTTAAATACGTTATACATCGCCGTCCAGAATAAGGGATTCTGCATGACGGCGATAATATTCTTCACGCCGTTAAAAGACGGTGCGCCAATAAATTTCCAGTCAGTAAAGCTCAGCACCGCCAGCCAGAGAAAAGGATAAAGCCAGAATACCAGCGAATATCCGAGGTAAGTGGAGGCCAGAAGGCCTCCGAGTGATGACTCTTTCATTTTTATCATCACTTACTGCTCCAGCGTTTTGTCGATCTCTTGTGAGGACGCCTGAATCACCTCGGGTATCGGGCTATTTTTAAACACCAAATTTTCAATCATTTGCGTCATCGTCCGCTGGACTTCAACGGTTTTAGTGACTGGTGCTGGCGGAACCGCTTTCGACACGTAGGAGGCGATCGCATTAACCAATGCGTGCTGTTGCAGATACTCTTCAAAAATCGGATTACTTTGCAGATCTTCCCGGGCAGGCGGCATGCCGGTGAGTTCCAGCCAGCGTCGGTCATGTTTAGGATCGCTGTATACCCATTGAATAAACTTCCAGGCGTCGGCCTGCACTTTTGATGTACTGAACATCACGATCCCTTTGCTGTCAGCCATGGTGGCAACGCCGGGTTCGCCGGTTTGTGTCGGCATCGGGCCGATACGGATGGTTTTTAACACTTCGGGAAATTGTTTCTGATAGCGGTCGATATCCCATGGACCACGTACCGCGCCCAGCACGGTTCCCGCTGCCAGCGGATCGTCTGCGGCGGTGAAGTCGTAGCTGGTCCATTTGTTCGCAAACATTTTGTTGAGGAAGGTGAGGGTCTGTTGTCCGGCTTCGTTATCAAAGCTGGATTTGTGATCCTGAATATACGGGCTGCCCTGAGAGGCGGCGTAATACAGCGGAATAAAGTCAAACCAGCGATCCCACCAGTTTTTGCCGCTGGTGATTTGCAGACTGTAACCTTTCTGGTTTTGCGTTATCCGTTCTGACAGCGTGTAAATCTCATCATAGGTGGTCGGCACATGATCAAAACCTTGCTCAGCCAGCAGATCGCTGCGCCACCAGTACACGACCGGGCTGATATAAATCGGGATAACATTTTGCTGCCCTTCGAACTGCCATGATGCCATGGCTTTCCCCATATGTCGGGTTTCAACCAGTTCCTGAAAACCGGGCATTTTGGCGTAGTCATTGAGTTGTTTAAGTTCAGATAACTGTTTCGCGAAGCCGATAAAAATATTGGTGGATATATCGGGCTCAGTGCCTGATGCCAGCGCGTTCATAATGGCTTCTTCAGAGCTCCCCGCAGCCGGTATTGGCGTGAATTCCACCTTCCTGTTGGCCGGATTACTGTTCCATTCTTTTACCACCTCGCCCCAATACACTTCCTGAGTAACATTAGGCGCTATCCACATTTTAATGCTGGTTTGATCTTTCTCCTCAGGCCCGCAGCCCGAAAGAAATAACGTGATACCTGCAAGTGCAGCCAGTTTCATTATTTTCATGCTGTATCCTATTTCCATTAGGTTGTTATTAATAATTCATCATTATATTTAATAGTTATTTATATTATATTTTTATGAGTGGACTTCTATTTTAAACGCTAGCATGGACATACAATCAGTAAACGTTATTACGGTCACAGAAATGATTTTGTTTAACGTTAAACTTTATTTTATATATTCATTGCAATAGCCTGTTTTCTGTGAGTATATATTGGCGAATTAAGGGTTTTTCAGACGGGGGATTTCATTTATTCAAAGCATTCAGGAGTGTGTAAACTGAGTAAGATAACCTTAAAGTCGATTGCCCGTGAATTAGGGGTGACGCATACGACGGTGTCGAATGCATTTAATAATCCGGGAAAGTTATCTGAATCCTTAAGAAAACGAATAATTAATTATGCGCATTCCGTTAATTTCTACGGCCCTGATAATATCGGGCGCGCATTACGTACCGGCAGGTCGGATGCGATTGGCATTATCTTCAATGACACGCTGAGTTATGTTTTTACTGACAGCCATGACGTGCAGCTCATGCAGGGCATCGCGGGTGAATGTGACCGGAAAGGTGTCAGCATCATCCTGATCCCGTTGCATAACGGACAGGGCGCGCGGGCCAGTGTGATTAACACTGCGGTAGATGGCTATATCCTTAATGCGACACACAATAATGACCAGATTATCGCTAAGGCATTGTCAAAAAATCTGCCTGTGGTGACCACGGATTTTAAAATTCCCCCGCACAGCAGTGTCTCCATTGATAACTACCGGGCGATGAGGGAAATTTGCCTGCACCTGCTGGAAAAAGGACACCGTGAATTCGGCATTATTTCATTTCCTTCACTGCAGGGGCGTAAGGGTGTCGTGCCATTGAGTCAGGATATTTCAGGCGATAATGACGTTATGATCACCCGGGTGAAATCTTGCGTGGAGACTTTCCGCGAATGGAATATCGAACTCGATAATTGCTTTCTTTGTGAAACAAGCCATCACGAGATGTTTGGCGAAATAGCCGCGCAGGAATTACTTAAAATAAATCCGGGAATAACCGCGTTTATTTGCCTGTCTGACCGCTTTGCGCAAGGTGCGATTAATTATTGCCGGCAGGCCGGGTTACGTGTTCCGCAAAATATCGCGATTACCGGATTTGATAATATTCCCCGGCCAGAGAATGAAATCGGGCTCACTACCATTGCCCAGGATCCGGTTAGAAAAGGTGAGATAGCCGCGGCCTTGCTGCTGGAGGGGAAAAATAATATTCACTTCGACCTTGAGTTTACGTTAATTATACGTGGTTCTACCTGATTCCCGGTGGGGCCATAAAGACGCAAGTACTTATGTCTATTTTCAGGATGAAATATGGCCTTATTAAGGTGTTTTAAAGCTTACGATATACGCGGTGTTTTGGGCAGCGAATTAAACGAGGATATTGCTTACCGTATCGGTTGTGCATTTGCGCATTTTTATCGCCCAAAACGGGTGGTGCTGGGCAGTGATATTCGCCTGACATCACCGGCTCTCAAGCAGGCCGTTGCGCGCGGACTGATGGATCAGGGCTGCGGCGTGATTGATATTGGTATGACCGGCAGCGAAGAGGTGTATTTTGCCACCCGTTCCCTGCAGGCTGATGGCGGAATTCAGATCACCGCCAGCCATAATCCGGACAATTATAACGGTATGAAGCTGGTAGGACGGGATGCAAGACCTGTCAGCAGCGAAAACGGTTTACACGATATTCAGGCACTGGCCGAAAATCATCTGTTTTCGGCGGTGGCCCAGCCCGGTTCGTATCAGCAGCTTTCAAACCGCCGCGCTTATCTGGATCATCTGCTTAGCTATTTAACGTTACCGTTCGGACGGCCGCTGCGGGTGGTGGTTAACGCAGGAAACGGTGCGGCTGGCCCGACGCTGGATGCGCTGGAACACGCCTTTCTGGCACGCGGTATTCCCCTTACGCTAATAAAAATTCACCATGAGCCGGACGGCACTTTCCCCCACGGTATTCCCAACCCGATGTTGCCGGAAAACCGACTGGCGACATGCGATGCGGTGCGTGAACATCAGGCGGATTTGGGCATTGCCTGGGACGGTGATTTTGACCGTTGCTTCATCTTTGATGAACAGGGTGAATACGTTGAGGCGTATTACATTGTGGGATTGCTGGCTGAACTGTTTTTGCAACGCTCGTCCGGCGAAAAAATCCTTCATGATCCGCGTCTGGTCTGGAATACCCGCGACATTGTCAGCGCCAGACACGGTATCGCCATCGAAACCAAAACCGGCCATGCCTTCATCAAAGAAAGAATGCGCAGTGAAAACGCTATTTACGGCGGTGAAATGAGCGCCCATCACTATTTCCGCGATTTTGGTTACTGCGACAGCGGGATGATCCCGGCCTTGCTGGTACTACAACATCTCAGCCAGTGCAGCCGGAAAATGTCCGGACTGATTGCTGCCCGTAAAGCCCTTTTCCCGGTATCCGGCGAAATCAATATCTCCGTCAGTCAACCCGCTGAGGCCATCAGCCGTGTCCGCGACCATTACCAACATCTGGCGCTAAGTACCCGCCAGACTGACGGGCTGAGTATGGAATTCGATAACTGGCGGTTTAATTTACGCGCTTCCAATACTGAGCCGCTCCTGCGCCTCAACGTCGAAACCCGACAATCCACCGCGCTGTTAGCTGAAATCACCGGAAAACTGCTCGCCCTTGCCGGGGCGTAACCGCTCATCTTTTTCTTTTAAAGGACAACGTTATGTCAGGCTTAACACTCAAAAATATCAAAAAATACTATGACAAAACTGTCGTGATCCCCGATTTGTCTCTGGAGATCCACTCCGGTGAGTTTTTGGTACTGGTCGGTCCGTCAGGGTGCGGGAAATCAACGTTACTGCGCATGATTGCCGGGCTGGATGCGCTGAGCGACGGGACTATTCACATTGAAAAAACTGATGTGACGGATTTACCCGCCGGGAAGCGCGGTCTGTCGATGGTATTTCAGTCCTACGCGCTTTATCCGCACATGACCGTCAGACAGAATCTGGCATTTGGTCTGAAAAATATCCGCACGCCGCCGGAAGAAATTGCCCGACGCATAAGCGAAGCGGCCCTGATCCTGCGGCTGGACGACATGCTCGACCGGTTACCGCAAAATCTTTCCGGCGGACAGCGTCAGCGCGTCGCTATCGGGCGTTCCATTGTTCAGCAGCCGAAAGTTTTTTTGTTTGATGAACCGCTGTCGAACCTTGATGCCGCGCTGCGTGTGCAGATGCGTCAGGAAATCAGTCAGCTCCATGCCCGTCTGAAAAACACCATGATTTACGTGACCCACGATCAGGTCGAGGCCATGACACTGGCGGACCGGATCGTGGTGCTTAACAAAGGTCACATTGAGCAAATTGGCACGCCGGTTGAGCTGTATAATTGCCCGGCCAGCCTGTTCGTCGCCGGTTTTATCGGTACGCCGAAAATCAATGTGATCCCGGCACAAGTCGTCGGCCGCCAGCTGAGTATTGACGGCCAGCCGATGTACCCGCTGGAGGATAAATTCCCGGCGGCGCAGGATGGACAAATGGTGTCGCTGGCCATCCGCCCTGAGCTGTTGCGCCTGAATGAAGTGACGGATCATGCATTTGAAGTTTTGGTTGATTTCACTGAATTGCAGGGTGATTCCACGCTGGTATATGCGCGCGTTGGTGAGCACATCCTGAAAATGAAATCGTCGAAACAGCTCTCCTTTGCTAAAAACACACCGCTCAGGTTCGGGTTTAATGCTGCCAGTGTTTTACTGTTTGATGAAGCAGGCAGGCGCATCCTTCCCGACGCCGCGTAAAAACAAAAAAGGCACCTTCCAGTGCCTTTACGACGAAGATAAATCAAAGTCAGATGTTTTTAGCCAGCTGCGCTTTGTGTTTGTTTTCACTCAGCATGGTCAGTAACAGCAACAGAACAGCCAGCACACAACCGGCGATCATCACGATAAAGCCACCGTCCCAGCCAAAATAATCCACGGTATAACCGACAATGGCGCTGGCCGCGACCGAGCCGCCCAGATAACCAAACAGTCCGGTAAAGCCTGCGGCGGTACCGGCTGCTTTCTTCGGTGCCAGTTCCAGCGCATGTAACCCAATCAGCATCACCGGCCCGTAAATCAGGAAACCGATGGTGATCATACAGGCCATATCAATACCCGGATTGCCGACCGGATTCAGCCAGTAAACGACGGTAGCGATAGTCACCAGCACCATGAAGAACACGCCGGTGGCACCACGATTGCCTTTGAAAACTTTGTCCGACATCCAGCCACACAGCAGCGTGCCGGGAATGCCAGCGTATTCATAAAGGAAATACGCCCACGAGGATTTATCCAGCGCGAAATGCTTCACTTCTTTCAGATACGTTGGTGACCAGTCGAGAATGCCGTAACGCAGCAGATAGACAAAGACGTTAGCCAGTGCGATATACCACAGCAATTTGTTCGGCAAAATGTACTGCATGAAAATCTGTTTCGCCGTCAGTTCCTGCTCGGCGGACTCTTTCACATAGTCCGGCGGATAATCGTTTTTGTATTCTTCAATGGGCGGCAGACCACAGGATTGCGGTGTATCGCGCATGGTCATGAAGGCAAACACCGCCAGCAGAATTGCGCCGAAGGCAGGCATATACAGCGCTGCATGCCAGTCGTTAAACCACGCCATACCGAGCAGGAACAGCAGCGGAGGAATACCGCCGCCGACGTTATGCGCACAGTTCCACACCGACACCACGCCGCCGCGTTCTTTCTGCGACCACCAGTGCACCATCGTACGTCCGCACGGCGGCCAGCCCATGCCCTGGAACCAGCCGCACAGGAACAGCAACACAAACATGATGGCAATGCTTGAGGTTGCCCACGGCACGAAGCCCATAAACAACATCACGGCCGCCGCCAGAATCAAACCAGCGGGCAGAAATACGCGCGGATTCGAACGGTCAGACACCGAACCCATGATGAATTTTGAGATGCCATAAGCAATGGAAATCCCGGACAGTGCGAACCCTAAGTCTCCACGGGAGAAGCCCTGATCAATCAGATAAGGCATGGCCAGCGCGAAGTTTTTGCGCACCAGATAGTAGGCCGCATAACCGAAGAAAATCCCCATGAAGATTTGCCAGCGGAGACGGCGGTACAGCGGATCGACGTGAGCCTCATCAACAGGAGCTTTGTGGGGCGCGGGTTTAAAGATACTGAGCATAAATGCCTCCGATGGCATAAATCAGGGCGGACTCATCATGAGCCACGGACGAAATGGCGGAGCCAATGTGTTCCAAAACGAACATCATTTTAGCCATTCGCGCACAAACGAACTGTGATTTATGACGAAAATGTTACATTTTCATTACAGAGGGAGGCGATTTTGTGAGCGAGGGTGACAATAAGAAACAAAAAAAGCGGAGCCTGAGCTCCGCCTGGCAGGTTCGTGACATATCAAAAGACTCATTCTAAATCGTCAGACATTTTTAATTTTGATGTGTGATTTTTAAGTTTTTTTCCGATTTTTTACATATTAAAATTCATACCTGACGCTACCCTCACGGGTGCGCCAAATCATCATCAGTATGTTTTTATCAATGCAATTCTGGGGTGGTTTTATATAGCGAAAACAGAGCCGATCTTCCTTCCCCGCCTCTTTGTATCCCTCTCCGAATGCATACACAATTATCAGAAATGGACCCGTATTGCCGGAAGGAATGTGATATTTACCTCTAATTTTATCCTGATTATTCTGCCACCAGGCAATCTTTTCCGATTCAGTGGAGGGCAGTCCATCAACGATGATCTGTACAGTGCTTCCATCATAATGCGCATCTATAACAGCTACATCTTTGTCACCAACAAAGGTATAGTAAAAACAGGCCAGCAGCGCGACCAGAAATACGATTACAAAAATGCGCATCAATAATTACCTTCCATATCAATTACTGCTTCCATATTTGTCAAAAATGGTCGAAAACCGAATTTGTCAAACCGTTGCAGGACAAACCATATTTTAAAAAACTGAAACTGATTAAATTCCTTTTTGCGTATATCGTCAATATCCAGACCGAAGTGATCCTGACCTGTAAATCTGACACAGGCTTTCCAGTTTCGCTCGCTTACGTGGAGACTGATGATGTCTATTTTCGTTGCATGGACATTATGAATAGTGATCCCCATTCCATTTATTTTATCAAGCACGAGGGAATCAAATTTTGGAAGAATTGAACCTCTGATCGCAGATTTAATATCCTTCAATCTCTCCTGCGCAATACCTTTGCTTTTGTAATCAATGAATAACCCAATCGCTTCCTGCATAATAGACCTGGTATTTTTTGCAGTGTGATCAGAACGAAGCTTTTGATGATATGCATTATTAAGTTGCCCGTTATTAAAAGGCGTTCCTGTAGAATGCTGAAAATGCCTGAGCATCTGGTTAATTAAATACTGGTAGGAACCCACAAAGGAATAGGGAAGAGAACACGTCAGCATCTCCTTGAATAACAACCGGGCGCATTCCTTATTACTGACTGTGCCACCGCGATGAGCGCCACGATAGACACCCGCAAACCTGGACTGGGGATTATCAAATGCTGTCAGCCGGGTTAATGTATACGGATCAACCACAGTTGATATATTTTTCAAGCCGAACTCTCTTTTAAGTCTGTCCCCGGATATGTCACCATAACGCATGTCATTGGCACGGTAATCGTTGAAGCGACGCTGTGTCGTAAATATCGTCTGGGGAAATACAGCATTAGTCATAAAGGTTACTCCCTTAACTGCTTTAACATCAATTATCAGATCTCGTAGTTAATATTCCGGTGTTTATTCTTATAGGTGTCATACACCATTGATAGTAAAATAACTACAACTCATAACTTATTCCTTAAGTTAATTATTCAATTTTGTAATGAGTATTAGTGAATATATATTTTGATGTTATGCATTACTCTCTGTTCAATATAAATTTACTGCATTCTAAATAATAAAACGATAGCTGTTTACGCTGATAAAACGCAGGCGGGGTTTGTGAGATTGAGTAACAGCATAAGGCAAAAAAAAAAAGCGGAGCCTGAGCCCCGCATGATATTTTCACACGGTCTGAAATTATTGAATTTTCAGTGTGCTGATAATGGCTTCCGCATCGGTCTGCGCCTGCTGCTGATTATCAGCAGGCAGAGTAATTTGCAGGGTCAGCAGATGGCTGTCGACCTTGCCCAAAACGATAGACGAATAGGCTTTCTGACCAGCAGAAGTGATCACGCTGTCGTACTGCTGCAATGTCTGGCCGTTGACCTGAATAGATTTATTGGTGACGACTTGCAGATTGGTATCGCGCGCTTTTTGCTGATCCTGTAAACGACCCGCCAGAACGTCCAGTGATTCCGGGGTGTTATCACCCAAAATGACAATCACCGCTTTCTGCCCGGTGCTGTCTGCATACACGTGCATATTATTTGCCTGTGTGCCCAGTTTACCGCTCTGGTCGCTCATTCCCTGCGGCAGGGAGAAGGTGACTTTGCCGTCCAGCAGGCTGACCGGCGTGGTGGCTGCCGTGGCTGCGGCCGCTGGTGCGCCTTTATCTGCGGCAGGTGCATCGGTCGACTTACCGTCACACGCAGCCAGACCGGCGATCAGTACTGCCATTCCCATCATTTTCGCGATATTACGCATCGGGCTTCCTTAAGTGGCCTGTTCACCAGGCTTACATGTTGACTTAACAGCCTTTATGGCAACCTATTCAGGCCACAAATGCAAGTCAGATTATGGCGCGATTTGTGTCTTCCCGGCGACTCGGTTTAGTGCGCACTGATAGCGGAATGCGGGTTGTTTCCTTGTGCTGATAAACGCTTAAGCAGCATATTCAGCAGCATGCCGTACATCGGCAGGAAGAACACCAGGCAGATCAGCACCTTGAAGGTGTAATCCACCATCGCTATTTCTACCCAGTGCTGTGCCATAAAGGCATCGCTGCTTTTGTAGAAAGCGATAAAGAAGAAGGACAGGGTATCGCTGATATTGCCGAGGAACATCGAGGCGACCGGTGCTATCCACCAGCGGCGGTTCTGGCGCAGGCGGTTAAACACATGAACGTCAAGAATTTGCCCCAGCACATACGCCATAAAACTGGCGGTGGCGATACGCGCGACCATGATATTCAGGCTGCTGAGCGCTTCCACGCCTTGCCATTGCGCTTCAAAGAATAACGCCGAGATGACATAGGAAATGGCCAGTGCAGGCACCATCACGGAAAGTATAATCCGTCGTGCCAGCGGCGCGCCAAATATACGGACGGTCAGATCGGTAGCCAGAAAAATAAACGGGAAAGTGAACGCGCCCCAGGTGGTATGGAAACCAAAAATGGAAACGGGTAACTGAACCAGATAGTTACTGGAGGTGATGATGGCGATGTGGAATAGCGAAACCCATATCAGCGCGGAAAACCGCTGCTGAGCAGTAAAAGAGTACATATATGTGACCTTTTTTTATGAATAAATTGGGGTGAGGGAACCCAAGAAAATTTTTACTTTCGCACCCGTAATGGCGTGCGGCGCGCATAGTACCTGTTTGCGCACCGTTTGCGCAACAGATCTACCGGTTAATTTTAGCGCAATGAGCCGTGTTTGTTGCGCCAGAAAACCAGCGGGTTAAACTATCCGCCTTTGCCAAACAACCGCCCATTCACGTATGTAGATGTTGAGACACGAAATGACCGACCCCTTTATCAATCCTGACCATCAGCTTGATGCGTTGGGTCTGCGTTGCCCGGAGCCAGTGATGATGGTTCGTAAAGCGGTACGCACCATGCAAGACGGCGAAACGTTATTGATCATCGCCGATGATCCGGCGACGACCCGCGATATCCCCGGTTTCTGCCGTTTTATGGAACATACGCTGCTGGCGTCGGATACCGAAAGCGTGCCGTACCGCTATTTGCTGTGCAAAGGGTTGGCAGAAAAACAGGGCTGATGGCTCAGCCCGTGTTGTTTATTTCGATTTATTGCGCAACAGCCTTAACGCATTGGCGGTCACCAGCGCCGTTGCGCCGGAATCCGCCAGCACCGCCAGCCACAATCCGGTCAATCCCATCAGCGTGGTGACCAGGAAAATCGCTTTCAGCCCGAGCGCAATCGTGATGTTCTGACGGATATTCGCCCGTGTAGCACGCGAAAGGCTGATCATCTGCGCCAGCCCGCTCAGACGGTTATGCGTCAGTGCTGCATCCGCCGTTTCCAGCGCGACGTCCGTTCCGCTTCCCATCGCAATACCGATAGTCGCGGCTTTCATGGCGGGCGCATCGTTAATGCCGTCACCGACCATGGCTACCGGTTTCAGTGCATTCAGCGCGGTGACCGCTGAGACTTTATCCGCAGGCAGTAAGCCCGCACGGAAATCAATGCCG
Source organism: Rahnella sp. NRRL B-41462 (assembly GCF_003263525.1). Taxonomy (NCBI): domain Bacteria; kingdom Pseudomonadati; phylum Pseudomonadota; class Gammaproteobacteria; order Enterobacterales; family Yersiniaceae; genus Rahnella; species Rahnella sp. NRRL B-41462. Next base: position 37,340 of record NZ_JYDF01000034.1, read on the forward strand.
AGCCGGTCAGCGATGGTTTTCGCCGCCCGCGGATTGTCGCCGGTCAGCATGACCGCCGACACGCCGAGCGCTTTGAGTTTCTGCAATGCCTCGGCCGCGTCATCCCGCAGACGATCCTGCATGGCAATCAGCCCGATCGCGTTTTCTTCCTGCAATACCACCACCACGGTTTTTCCGCTGGATTCCCAGTCAGTAATTTGCGCAAGGGTTTCAGTTGTCAGGCTGTTTTCAGCCACACTTTTCGGTGCCAGCACCTGAATTTTGCGGCCTGAAACGAGGCCTTCCACGCCGGAACCGGCCAGCGCGCGGCGATCCTGCGCCGTGAGCGGTAGCGGATTACTGGTTTTTGCACGGGCCAAAATCGCCTGCGCCAGCGGGTGATGCGAACCTTCTTCCACCGCTGATGCCAGACTTAATACTTCGCCTTCGCTGGCGCCGTTCAGCAGTAAAACGTCGGTAACTTCAGGTTTGCCTTCGGTCAGCGTACCGGTTTTATCCAGGGCAACGGTTTGAATCAGCGCCAGCTGTTCCAGCGCTGCACCGCCTTTAATCAATGCACCCTGACGCGTGGCTGCTGCCAGCCCGGATGTAATCGCTGCTGGCGTCGAAATCACCAGCGCACACGGACAGCCAATCAGCAGCAGCGTCAGCCCGCGGTAAATCCAGGTTTCCCACGATAGCCCCATCGCCAGTGGCGGCACGATAATCACCAGCAACGACATCAGCATAATGACCGGCGTGTAATAGCGGCTGAAAGTATCGAGGAAACGCTCGATCGGCGCACGGCGTTCATCGGCTTCTTCAATCAGTTGCAGGATGCGGTCAATGGCGCTGTTGCCCGGCGCGGAAGCCACTTCGAGGCGTGCCAGCCGGTCAACGCACAGGCTGCCTGCGGGGACTTTTTCACCGGGCAGATGATCCACCGGAACTGATTCGCCGGTCAGCGCGCTTTCGTCGAAACTGGCGGCGCTTTGTAAAACAGCGTCGGCAGGCAGGCGTGCACCTGCCGCGATTTCAATGATATCGCCGGGACGCAAGCTGCTGACCGGCACGGTTTCAGATTTGCCATTCACAATGCGGACAGCGGTATCCGGGATCAGCGCCATCAGCGCTTTTACGCCGCTGCGTGCCCGGCTGGAGGCAAAAGCCTCAAGGCGTTCGCCCACCATAAACAGCAACAGAACCATGGCGGCTTCGGCTGTCGCACCGATAAAGAGTGCGCCGATCGCGGCGATACTCATCAGCGTTTCGATGGCGAATGGCGAACCGGCGCGGGTCTGGCGAATCGCCTGACGCAGTACCGGCCAGAGCCCGACCAGTGTCGTGGCGATAAACGCGATGTTACCCATCTGCGGATTGAAATGATCGAGCACCCAGCTCAGTAGCATCAGAACCGAAAGAGCGATCAGCGGCAGCGCTTCCTGCAAACGGGAAGGTTCGGCGGTGGGTTTTTCCTGCGGTTTGTCGAGCGATTGCAGGGTAAAACCTGCGGCGGTAACGGCATTTTGCACGTGTTGGGTGATATCAAAACCTGCATCAATCACCAGCTTTTCAGTAGCGAACAGCACTTTAGCGTGGCTGATACCATCAATACCTGAAACGGCTTTTTCAATTTTTCGGGCACAGGCAGGGCAGTCCATACCTTGTACTTTCCAGCTGTATTGCTGACTGCCGGAAAGCGGTGAGGCGGGTTCGTCTTCGCCCGGCGAACCTTCGGCGTTGCCATCGTCCGATGTATGTGAGTGCTCACCTGTTTTTGGCGCACAGCAGCTGTCAGTGGTGGAGCAGGCGGAAACCGCCAGCGGGGGTTTTTCGCTACAGCAGCCAGCCGGATGTGTGCCGGGCTGCGCAATAGCGCCAATTTTGTTGATACGCAGTGCAGGGGTATGTTTGCCCTGACATCCGCAGCGACAGGTGTTGTTTTTTTGCAGTGGGATCATAAAGCCTCCGGTTCGAAACCGAGTGGAATTACCCCCAGTGTAAACGTTGGAGTCGGCTCTAAGGTCAACAAGTATTTTATCAGCGGAACCAGAACGGTTCCGCTGTGGGATATTACAGGTATAACGACCGGACTATCAGGAAGTGCCCGCCGAAATAACAGGCGGCAACCAGCGCGTCGGCGGCGCGGAAGGTGAAGCGGTATCGGCTGAGCAGCCAGAAAATATTCCCCAGCAGTAACAGCGCTGCGCCGCAGAACAGCGAAAACGCCATGTCGGTACTGCGGGCAAAATACTGTTCGCCAGCCAGCCAGACCATCAGCAGGGTCATGGCGATGTAAGTGGTCACTGGCCATCGCAGCTCCGCCAGCCGTGTCCAGATCACTGCGAGAAGTATCGCCCCGATGATCAGTAACGTCAGCGGCAGCGGCCAGAAGAAGGTGATGGTCATCTGGCTGGCGAAACTCAGCGTATACAGCAGATGCGACAGGAAGAAGGCACCGATGGCGTACATGAAGCGTTCTTCAGGCAGCAGTAACAGGCTGTCTGCCACCAGTGTCGCCGCCAGACCCAGTAAGATCAGATAGCTGTAAACGTTGAGTGTCGGCGCCTGCCAGGCCAGCAACAGCAGTAATAGTAAGGTGACGGGTTTAAAGACCCAGCGCTGCCAGCGCGGGCCACGATAGCTGGCGTCAACGAACAACCAGCCAGAGAAAAATACAGCGAGGAATGGCCAACTCATTGTTTATCCTTTTATATTTCAGAACAGAACATAAAACCGATGTCAGGGTCTGCTTGCGGGAAAACACATCCTGTTTTCCTGAACTTGCTTTCAGTGTAGGAGAGAGAGCATGGCGGCGACAATCAGAAATCCCCGTAACGGCGGGTCTGATGAATGTTGGTTTAGGATAGGGGGAATTTACGGCGCAGGGCGCGCCGTAAAAGCGGGGATTACTTTTTGGCTGGCAACGGAGGCTGTTTTTTCTGCCACGCCATCAGTTCGAAGACGCCGAACAGGAAGATGCGGGTTTGCAGCCACGGCCCGATGGTGTCCTTTTCCTTGCCCTGCGTGGCTTTAAGCAGCATCACCTGCAGGCCATGCATAAAGAACATGAAGACAATTGCCACGTCTAAAAAGTATTTGATCGGCTTCGGGAACGGGTGGATCAGGTTAAACGCGAGAAAAGCCCAAATACATAACATCAACAACCGACCAATATTGATCAACATCTTACTGCTCCTGTTCTGGTGAGCCGGTTTCAGGCGTCACATCGCGATGATAAAGACGATAAGCAACTTGTCCGGCGACTTTCTCACGGTGTAAGCGCCAGCGGGCAGGCACATCCAGCGTGTCATGTTCGGCTTCTGTTTCGACATAAATCCAGGCTTCATCGGCCAGCCACTGGTTTTGCTCCAGCAGGTTCAGGGTGTCTTGCAGAATGCCTTTGCGGAAAGGCGGATCGAGGAAAACCACATCAAAGGCGCTTCCGGCTTTTGCCAGCCAGTTCAGGGCATTGACGTTAAATACTTTCGCATCACTGGCGTTTAGCAGCGCCAGGTTTTTCTCTAACTGTTGCGCAACCGGGCGCTCAAACTCCAGCAATGTCGCGCTGGCCGCATAACGTGACAAGGCTTCCAGACCGAGTGCGCCGCTGCCTGCAAAACAGTCCAGACAATGTGCGCCCTGTAAAACTGGCGCAAGCCAGTTAAACAGCGTTTCGCGCACGCGATCGGTGGTCGGACGCAGCCCCGGGCTGTGAGGGACCGGAAGTTTGCGTCCGCGCCATTGTCCGCCAATAATTCGGATCTGGCCTGCGGCGGGCGTGTTGGGTTTCTTTGCCATAGTTCGCTTGTGTCATCCAAAGCCGTCGGGCTTCGTTGCCTATCGTTTGGAGGGCTATTCTACCGGTGTGCGGGCAATGGGCAAATGTTTAACATTGTCGATTGAAAAACCAGCGGAATTCAATACGCGGGCGTGTTGCCTGCAGGGGAAAGTGATAGACTGCCTGACCATAACCCTATTAATAATCCGTTCGCCAGTCATTAACGGCGAGGAGTGAAGTTGTAAAATGGCAAAAGATAAAAAACGCGGTTTCTTCTCCTGGTTCGGTCGTGGCCGTCAGGAAGAAGAGCAGCAGAAGGAAGAAACACGCGAAGAACAGCCGGTTGTCGAAGAACAACTGACGGAAGAACCGGCAGTCCCGGTAGCTCGCGAGGCTGTTACAGAACCTGAAGTTGAAGCAGAAACTGAAACTGAACCGGCCGCACACGTTCAACCTGAGCCTGAAATTGAACCCGAGCCATTTGTTGAGCCGGAACCGGAAATTGTACCCGAACCGCTGACAGAGCCTGAGCCGGAAGACAAACCTGAACCGGTTCGCGAGCAGGCCGCCGCTGAACTGGCAGAAGAAATTGTTCACATCACTGAGCAGGTTGCCGCGCAGCCTGCCGTTGTTGAAGATATCGCTGAAGACGAATTTGTTGAATCGGCAGAAGAAATTGCCGAAGATCTGCGTCAGGACGCCATTGATTCGATTGATGATTCTGTCGCTGTGGAAGAACCCTTACCTGTGGCGCTGGATCCGATTGTGGTGCTGCCCGCCGGTGAAACCGAGCAGGAACGCCCGACCAAAGAAGGGTTCTTCGCCCGTCTGAAACGCAGCCTGGTCAAAACCAAGCAGAATCTCGGCTCCGGTTTCGTTGGTCTGTTCCGTGGTAAGAAAATCGACGACGATCTGTTTGAGGAGCTGGAAGAACAGCTGCTGATCGCCGACGTTGGCGTCGAAACCACCCGAAAAATCATTACTTCACTGACTGAACATGCCTCGCGTAAGCAACTGAAAGACGCAGATGCGCTGTACGGCAAGCTGAAGGAAGAAATGTCCGAAATACTGGCGAAAGTTGACGAGCCACTGGATGTCAGCGGGAAAACCCCGTATGTCATTCTGATGGTTGGCGTAAACGGCGTCGGTAAAACCACCACCATCGGTAAAATGGCGCGCCAGTTTGAAGCACAGGGTAAATCTGTGATGCTGGCAGCAGGCGACACCTTCCGTGCCGCAGCCGTTGAACAGTTGCAAGTCTGGGGTCAGCGTAACAAGATCCCGGTGATTGCGCAGCACACCGGTGCTGATTCCGCGTCGGTTATCTTCGATGCCATTCAGGCGGCGAAAGCCCGCAATATCGACGTGCTGATTGCTGATACCGCCGGGCGTTTGCAAAACAAAACGCACCTGATGGAAGAGCTGAAGAAAATCGTCCGTGTGATGAAGAAGCTCGACGAAGACGCACCGCATGAAGTGATGCTGACGCTCGACGCCAGTACCGGCCAGAACGCAGTGAGTCAGGCCAAATTATTCAACGAAGCCGTCGGGCTGACCGGGATAACGCTGACTAAACTGGATGGCACTGCGAAAGGCGGCGTGATCTTTGCCATCGCCGATCAGTTCAGCATTCCGATCCGCTACATTGGTGTCGGTGAAGGTATCGAAGATTTAAGGCCGTTTAAGGCAGACGATTTTATTGAGGCACTTTTTGCCCGAGAGGATTAATACGGATGATTCGCTTTGAACAGGTCAGTAAAGCTTATCTGGGCGGACGACAGGCGCTTCAGGGCGTCAATTTTCATATCCAGCAAGCAGAAATGGCATTTCTGACCGGACACTCTGGCGCGGGTAAAAGTACCCTGCTGAAGCTGATTTGCGGCATAGAGCGTCCGAGTGCAGGACACATTTTGTTTGGCGGTCATGATATCAGCCGCCTGAAATCCAGCGAAGTGCCGTTCCTGCGTCGTCAGATCGGCATGATCTTTCAGGATCACCACCTGCTGATGGATCGTACCGTGTATGACAACGTGGCGATGCCGCTGATCATTTCCGGTGCAAGCAGTGAAGATATCCGCCGCCGCGTGTCGGCTGCGCTGGATAAAGTCGGATTACTGGATAAAGCCAAGAATCTGCCAATACAGCTTTCCGGCGGTGAACAACAGCGTGTGGGCATTGCCCGTGCGGTGGTGAACAAGCCCGCAGTGCTGCTGGCGGATGAACCGACCGGTAACCTCGATGGCGAATTGTCGGAAGGCATTTTGCGTCTGTTCGAAGAATTTAACCGCGTCGGCGTTACCGTGCTGATGGCGACGCATGATGTGGGTCTGATTGCCCGTCGTAATTACCGCACGCTGACGCTGAGTCAGGGGCGTATGTCGGGAGGGGTGTACTAATGGCGAACAGTCCGAATCCGGCTAAAACCGCAAAAAGCGCCCGTGCCGCAAAAAGCAAAGCGTTGCAGGGCGGCTGGCGCGAACAGTGGCGCTATGCCTGGATGAACGCGCTGGCTGACATGCTGCGTCAGCCGCTGGCGACGCTGCTGACGGTGATGGTAATCGCCATTTCCCTGACGCTGCCGAGCGTGTGTTATCTGGTGTGGAAAAACGTCAGTACGGCGGCGGAGCAGTGGTATCCGACGCCACAACTGACCGTTTATCTCGATAAAGCGCTGGATGATGACGCCGCAGAAAACGTGGTCAAAACCCTGAAAACCGAAGCGGGCGTGGATAAAGTTAATTATCTTTCCCGTGAAGAGGCGATGGGTGAATTCCGCAACTGGTCAGGCTTTGGCGGCGCAATGGATATGCTGGAGCAAAACCCGTTGCCAGCGGTGGCGATCATCACGCCTAAAATGAATTTCCAGGACTCTGCGACACTCAGCACCTTGCGCGACCGCGTGGCGGCTGTGCATGGCGTGGATGAAGTGCGGATGGACGACAGTTGGTTTGCCCGTCTTGCGGCGCTGACCGGTCTGGTCGGGCAGATTGCGGCGATGATCGGCATTCTGATGGTGATCGCCGTCTTCCTCGTTATTGGTAACAGTGTGCGACTGAGCATCTTCAGCCGCCGCGATACCATTAACGTGATGAAGCTGATTGGCGCGACCGATGGCTTTATTTTGCGGCCGTTCCTCAACGGTGGCGCGATGCTCGGTTTCACCGGTGCATTGTTATCACTCATCCTCTCGGAAGTGCTGGTGTTGCGGCTTGAGAGCGTGGTGACGCAGGTTGCGCAGGTCTTCGGCACCACCTTTGACCTGCATGGTCTGGGCTGGGACGAAAGCCTGTTACTGCTGATCGTTTCCGCGATGATTGGCTGGATTGCCGCCTGGCTGGCGACGGTTCAACATTTACGGCGATTTACACCACAGTAGTGATAATTTGCTATAATGTCCCCCTGCGGCTCAGTAATTGTGTCTCAGGGGGAAGCTGTTTCAGGTCAGCCCGCCACATCATTTTCCTGCTTTCCCCGTAATGGCACAAATTCACTATCCAATAGTCAGTCTGTCACTTACAGTCTTCAGACTGTTGAATCTTTCCGTGAACTTTATGTAAAATTCGTGGTCGTAGAGCAGCGAATATGAAGGGCTCGGCGTTGCTTTGTTGTCGCCTTTAAGGCCAGCAATGTCGCGGTATCATCCCGCAGCAACGTGGTATAAAACCTGCATTACGTCATACATGAGAGGCTTTAATGACCAAAGAAATGCGCACTTTAGCATTAGTACCCCAAGGTAGCCTGGAAGCCTATGTTCGGGCGGCCAATGCCTATCCTATGCTCACCGCAGAGGAAGAACGGGCGCTGGCTGAACGGCTGCATTACAACGGTGATCTGGAAGCAGCGAAAGAGCTGATCCTGTCTCACCTGCGCTTTGTTGCTCACATTGCCCGCAACTATTCAGGCTACGGTTTGCCTCAGGCAGACCTTATCCAGGAAGGGAATATCGGCCTGATGAAAGCGGTTCGCCGTTTTAATCCGGAAGTCGGTGTCCGTCTGGTATCCTTTGCCGTGCATTGGATCAAAGCGGAAATTCACGAATATGTGCTGCGTAACTGGCGCATCGTGAAAGTCGCTACCACCAAAGCGCAGCGTAAGCTGTTCTTCAACCTGCGTAAGAACAAACAGCGTCTGGGCTGGTTCAGCCACGACGAAGTCGAGCACGTCGCCCGCGAACTGGGTGTGACGAGCAAAGATGTGCTGGAAATGGAATCACGCATGGCCGCACAGGACATGACGTTTGATCCGACGCCGGATGATGAACCACGCGACGGCGCAGCGATGGCACCGATGCTGTATCTGCAAGACAAGAGTTCTGACTTTGCAGAAACTATCGAAGAAGATAACTGGGATCAGGACGCCACCGACAAACTTTCCTCTGCAATGGAAGGTCTGGACGAACGCAGTCAGGATATCATTCGTGCCCGCTGGTTAGACGACGAAAACAAATCGACCCTGCAGGAGCTTGCCGATAAATACGGTGTGTCTGCAGAACGTGTTCGTCAGCTGGAAAAGAACGCGATGAAAAAACTGCGTATGGCGATCGAAGCCTGATCCCCGCAACGCAAAACGAAAAAGCGACCTTCGGGTCGCTTTTTTTATGACTGAAAATCCGCGCGGGCAGGCTGTGCTCAGGATTTTTTCCAGACATTGCCTTCACGTACAAAACCGCAGGCCAGCATAAATGCATCCAGCACGGGTTCCGGATCCGCTTTCATCGTCCAGCTTTCCACCTGCGGCAGTTGCGCCTGCACATCTTCCATCAGATACAATCCGACACCGCGACGGCGCGTGACTTCGCGCACCAGCAAATCACTCAGTTCAGCCTGATTACCGTCGAGCCTGATTTTCACTGCGCCCAGAATGCGTTCATTAAACACCGCAGCGAACAGCGCGCGGTTATTTTGCAGGCTGGCTTGCCAGTCACTTTCAGTTTGCTCCGGCCAGATTTTTGCCAGGTCGATCAGGTCCTGCACGCTGAGCGACGTCAGTTTTTGGATAGTTAATTTCATGATGCGCAAGGTCAGAAAAAGGGAGCGTCAGTGTAGCGGAATCCACTAGAAATCGGGCGTAACTTTTTTTGTACAGTAACAGGTCGAAAAGTTTTTTAGTGATCTCTGCATAAGCGATAAATGTTGGCTTTAATCAATAAAGCCAGTGTTAACGACTGATTGTTTAAATCTACACCGCCTTTTCAGCCAAATAAAATTCTGTTTACACCTCATATTTCTGATTGTGCTATTTGATTTGCAGAAGAAAATTCCTGTTTAATGATATGAATTATAAAGTCTTATTCGAAAATAAGACGAAATAAGCCGGTAACTCGTTATTACTTATACTAAATTTCCTAAGTGATGATGTTTTGAACAGGCAACAAAGAGCAAACCACAACACACACATGAACGGGGTAATCGGATGAAAGTAACAAAGGGTAAGATCTGGCTGGCAGGGTGTATTGCATTAGCAATGAGTCAGGCGGCGTTCGCAAAAGACATCAAAGTCGCCATTGTCGGTGCTATGTCAGGTCCGGTCGCCCAGTACGGTGACATGGAGTTTACGGGGGCAAAACAAGCGATCGCTGATATCAATGCCAAAGGCGGCGTGAAGGGCGACAAACTGGTTGGCGTGGAATATGACGATGCCTGTGATCCGAAACAAGCCGTTGCGGTTGCCAACAAAGTGATCAACGACGGTATTCGTTACGTGATCGGTCACCTGTGTTCTTCTTCCACTCAGCCCGCTTCCGACATCTATGAAGATGAAGGCGTGCTGATGATCACCCCGGCGGCGACTAACGCTGACCTGACCACCCGTGGTTATAAAATGGTGATGCGCACTACTGGCCTGGATTCTGATCAAGGCCCGACCGCAGCGAAATACATCCTCGACACTATCAAACCAAAACGTATCGCCGTGGTGCATGATAAACAGCAATACGGTGAAGGCCTGGCCCGCTCTGTACAGGATGCGCTGAAAAAAGGCGGCGGCAACGTTGTCCTGTTTGAAGGCGTGACCGCAGGCGACAAAGACTTCTCCACACTGGTGGCGCGTCTGAAGAAAGAAAACGTCGATTTCGTTTATTTCGGCGGCTATTACCCGGAAATGGGGCAGATCCTGCGTCAGTCAAAACAAGCCGGTCTGGCAGCTAAATTCATGGGCCCGGAAGGTGTGGGCAACTCCTCACTGTCTAACATTGCCGGTGATGCTTCTGAAGGCATGCTGGTGACCCTGCCAAAACGTTATGATCAGGTACCGGCTAACCAGCCAATTGTGGATGCCCTGAAAGCCAAGAAACTGGATCCAACCGGTCCGTTCGTCTGGACGACTTACGCCGCATTGCAGGCGCTGACTACCGGTATGGAACGCAGCGGCAGCATGGAACCGGCAGATATCGCCAAAAACCTGAAATCAGCGCCAGTGGATACCGTGATGGGCCCGCTGAGCTGGGATGCAAAAGGTGACCTGAAAGGATTCGAATTCGGTATTTTCGAGTGGCATAAAGACGGCACGTCTACCCCAATCAAATAAAACCGCACCAAAGTGGTTCTCCGCTCCCTCCCCTGCGA
>NZ_JYDF01000035.1:0-43305 GCF_003263525.1 Rahnella sp. NRRL B-41462
CCCCCTCCCAACCTCCCCCTTCGCAGGGGGAGGAGCCAAAAGCCAAATTCAAAACCAACCTGGTTTGCTCCCTTTCGGGGAGTCTTTTATATCAACGAGTAAACCATCATGAGTTCACACCGTCCCGGTTTTGGTTGCAGCTGGTTGCCCTACGCGCTGGTTTTGCCGCAGCTGTTAATCACCGCGATATTCTTCCTGTGGCCTGCCGGTCAGGCGCTGTGGTATTCGGTGCAGACGCTGGATCCGTTCGGCTTATCCAGTACCTTTGCCGGTCTGACTAACTTCGTGCAGCTTTTTCAGGACTCGTACTATCTCGATTCTTTCTACACCACGCTGAAATTCAGTTTTATGGTGGCATTTATCGGGCTGGCCGTTTCGCTGTTTTTCGCGGCGCTGGTCGATCACGTTGTGCGCGGCAGCCGGATTTATCAGACGCTGATGATCCTGCCATACGCCGTTGCGCCTGCGGTGGCCGCCGTCTTGTGGATGTTCTTGTTCAGCCCCGGTCTGGGCCTGATTACTCATTTCCTCGGCTCGATAGGCTACAACTGGAACCACGCGCAAAACAGCGGTCAGGCGATGTTCCTGGTGGTACTGGCATCGGTCTGGAAGCAAGTCAGTTACAACTTCCTGTTCTTCCTGGCGGCGTTGCAGTCGATTCCTAAATCGCTGGTGGAAGCGGCGGCTATCGATGGCGCAGGCCCGGTTCGCCGTTTCTTCAATCTGGTATTGCCGCTGATTTCGCCGGTCAGTTTCTTCCTGCTGGTGGTCAATCTGGTGTACGCCTTCTTCGATACTTTCCCGGTGATTGATGCTGCGACGGCCGGTGGCCCGATGCAGGCGACCACCACCCTGATTTACAAAGTGTATCGCGAAGGTTTCTCCGGTCTGGACTTGTCCAGTTCTGCCGCCCAGTCCGTGATTCTGATGCTGCTGGTTTGCGGCCTGACGTTCATTCAGTTTCGCTTTGTCGAGCGTAAGGTGCGTTATCAATGATTGAAAACCGCAGAGGGCTGGATATCTTCAGCCACATCATGCTGCTGCTCGGCGTGCTGGTGATCCTCTTTCCGCTGTACGTCGCGTTTGTGGCAGCGTCGCTGGACAACAAACAGATTTTTGACGTGCCGATGACGCTGATCCCGGGCACGCACTTGTGGGAAAACATCACCACGATCTGGACGCAGGGGGCGGGTAACAGCAGTCCGGCATTCGGACGGATGCTGATCAACAGCTTCATCATGGCGATGGTCATCACCGTCGGTAAAATTTCGGTGTCGATGCTCTCGGCTTACGCCATTGTCTACTTCCGCTTTCCGCTGCGTAACCTGTTCTTCTGGCTGATTTTCATGACGCTGATGCTGCCGGTGGAAGTGCGTATTTTCCCGACCGTCCAGGTGATCGCCAATCTGCATATGCTCGACAGTTACACCGGCCTGACGTTGCCGCTGATGGCCTCGGCGACCGCCACCTTCCTGTTCCGCCAGTTCTTTATGACCTTACCGGATGAGCTGCTGGAGGCGGCGCGTATCGACGGCGCGGGCGCGATGCGCTTCTTCTGGGACATTGTGCTGCCGCTGTCGAAAACCAATCTTGCGGCACTGTTCGTCATTACCTTCATCTATGGCTGGAACCAATATTTGTGGCCGATCCTGATCACCAGCGATGTCTCGATGGGCACGGCGGTGGCGGGGATTAAAAGCATGATTTCCTCCGGCGACGGCTCGACCCAATGGAATCAGGTGATGGCGGCCATGATCCTGACCTTATTGCCACCGCTGGCGGTGGTGCTCCTGATGCAGCGCTGGTTTGTGCGCGGTCTGGTAGACAGTGAGAAGTAAACTGAAATGGCAAATTTGAAATTACAGGCAGTGACCAAATCCTACGACGGCAAAAACCAGATTATCCAGAGTATTGATCTGGATGTCGCCGACGGCGAATTCATCGTGATGGTCGGGCCGTCGGGCTGCGGAAATCCACCCTGCTGCGTATGGTGGCCGGGCTGGAGCGCACTACCTCCGGTGATATCTATATCAACGACCAGCGCGTCACCGAACTGGAACCGAAAGATCGCGGTATTGCGATGGTGTTCCAGAACTATGCGCTGTATCCGCATATGAGCGTGTTCGACAACATGGCATATGGCCTGAAAATTCGCGGCTTCGGTAAAGCGCAGATCCTCGCCCGCGTCGAGGAAGCGGCCCGTATTCTTGAACTCGGCCCGTTGCTGAAACGCAAACCGCGTGAGCTTTCCGGCGGGCAGCGTCAGCGTGTGGCAATGGGACGCGCTATCGTGCGTGAACCGGCGGTATTCCTGTTTGATGAACCGCTGTCCAATCTTGACGCTAAACTGCGTGTGCAGATGCGCCTCGAACTGCAACAGCTTCACCGCCGTTTGCGTACCACCAGTTTGTACGTCACGCACGATCAGGTCGAAGCCATGACGCTGGCGGAACGCGTGATCGTGATGAACAAAGGCATTGCCGAACAAATCGGTACGCCGTCTGAAGTTTACCGCCGTCCGGCAAGTCTGTTTGTCGCCAGCTTTATCGGTTCTCCGGCCATGAATTTGTTGCCGGGCCAGCTGACCACTGACGGTACATCGCTGGTAATGGAAGACGGATTCGAACTGCCGCTGCCGGTTCCACGCCCGGAATGGGGAGGCCGCGAACTGACAGTGGGCATCCGTCCTGAACATATTCATCTGACTGATGATTCGCAGAAGGGGATCCCGATGGTGCTGAATACGCTGGAACTGCTGGGCGCGGATAATCTGGCGCACGGCAAACTGGCGGACAGCGGTGTCGTGGTGCGTTTATCCCATGAAGTGTTCCCGACAGCAGGCTCGCTGTTGCGCTTGGATTTCCCGGCGAAAGCGTTACACTTTTTCGATACTCACAGCGGATTACGGATGGAATAAACATGAAAGCCTGGCCATATCCTCGCATTGTGGCACACCGTGGTGGCGGCGCACTGGCACCGGAAAATACACTGGCGGCCATCGACACGGGCGCCAGATACGGTCACACCATGATCGAATTTGACGCCAAACTGGCGCAAGGCGGGGAAATCTTCCTGTTGCATGACGATACCCTGAACCGCACCAGCAACGGCTGGGGCGTGGCCGGTGAATTGCCGTGGGAAAAACTCGAAAAGCTCGATGCCGGTAACTGGTACAGCGCCGCTTTTAAAGGCGAGAAATTACCGCTGCTGGCGCAGGTAGCCGAACGCTGTGCGCGCCATCACATGATGGTGAATATTGAGATCAAACCCACCACCGGAACCGATGAGAAAACCGGCACCGACGTCGCGCTGGCCGCCCGGGAGTTGTGGAAAGATCAGGCCGTTCCGCCGTTGCTTTCCTCGTTTGAATTCGACGCGCTGGTTGCCGCCAAAAAAGCCGCACCGGAATTACCGCGTGGCTTGCTGATCGATGAATGGCACGAAAACTGGAAAGCGCTGACTGACGAACTGGAATGCGTTTCCCTGCATCTTAATCACAAATTGCTCAACGAAGAACGCGTTAAAGCCATCAAAGACGCCGGGCTGCATATTCTGGTGTACACGGTGAATAATCCGGCGCGTGCCCGCGAATTGCTGGGCTGGGGCGTGGACTGTATTTGTACCGATAAGATTGATGTGATCGGGCCGGATTTTATCTGACAGGAATAAGGCGCGGATCCCGCGCCTTAATTATTTTACCGCTGAGAATACTCAGTGTTTGAGCAGGCGCGGGAGTTGGTTATCCAGTTCCAGCAGGCAGGAATCCATATATTTCTCTGTGGTTTTGGTGACCAGCGCATAGTTATTTGCCTGCCAGTCAGCAAGCGGGGCGGTCACGACAGTTGGCGTACATTCTGCAATAACCCATGCGGAGAACATATTCGCATCTTCAGGCTTTTTATAGAATTTAATGGTGTAACGCAACTCGTAGTCCGAGTTGGCGCTGGAGAGGTCTTTATAAACCAGTAACCACTGTGCAGCCACAATATTCAGATTGTTTTTATACTGATAGCCGTTGCCATTTTTTTGCAGCCAGTTTGTGATGAGCGGCCTGGCCCGGGGTGTCAGATAGTTTTTCGTCGGTTCAGGCAGGGTTTTGATTTCAGACCCTTTCAGGTTTTCCTTACTGAAGGTATTCACGGCGATACCGCCGGCAAGCACAGAAGTCAGGACATTAAGTCCAACGCCCGCAGCGGTGTAAGAGGGCGTGACTTCACGCAAATACACATCAGGCGAGCGGTTATTATTCATATCTGCCGAGGCAAAGCCTGAGTACAGGCCAATAGTGCTGCCATTGGCGGCAGAGATCTTTTCAGATTGGGTCGTCGCACAGGCGGATAATAATAAACTGGCAGCAACTACGGTAATCCCTGTTGAAACTTTCATGCAATAATTTCCCTTTTAATTTTATAAAACACTATTAATGCGTCTTCAGATGCGGATCCTGTTTTATTAGCCGCGCTGATTCAGGGGCAGAAAGACTTTATTCTTATCGGTCGGGAATAATAAAAGCATTAATAATAAATGCAAGGGGAGGGATATTTTTATTGTTTCTGGTGGTGATATTACCGGAGGTAAATAGTCAGTACAGCATTACGGCGATGAGGAATTTAAGAGGCACTGAGTGCCTCCCGGAATATTAAGGTGTCTGATTCAGCTTCTGCCCCAGCGTTTGATTATTCTGCTGGATCTGCAATCGTTGCTGATTGCTCTGGATTTGCGACTTCAGCTTGAGCTGCTGTTGTTGCTGGCTGGTGCGTAAATCCTGCTCCTGCTGACGTTTCTGCATTTGCTGATTGTTTTGCTGTTGTTGTTGCATGCGCTGTTGCGACGGATTGGTCAGCAACGGATCGTTAGGGTTCGGCACCTTTTCGACTGCACTGGCGGTCTGAACCGCAAACAGCAGCGGCAGCGCGGCGAGCATTCCATATAAACATTTCATCAGTTCATCCTCCGTTTCCAGTCATACGTTAAGTGTATGCCATCATGCCCCCGGACGGGGTATTTGAGCGCACGTTTCCCTCAAAGCGTGGTATTGCTCTCGTTTGCTCTATAATTGAACAGATGTAAACCACCTTCACACTTCGTGGTTTTCCCCATTCCGTTACAATCGTGCATCTTTCACACTTATCACTGACAACAGGGCTCAATTGCCGTGCCTTTACTCATAATCACCACTATTTTGTGGGCTTTTTCCTTCAGCCTGATTGGCGTGTATCTGGCCGGACAGGTCGACAGCGTATTTTCCGTGTTAGTCCGTTTAGGGCTGGCGGCGCTGGTTTTCCTGCCGTTTCTGCGCTGGAAAGGCCATCAGCTTACGACCATTCTGTTGTATATGGCGGTGGGGGCAATGCAGCTCGGGATCATGTATCTCATCAGCTTCGAGGCGTACCTGTATCTGTCTGTGCCGGAATTCCTGCTGTTTACGGTCATGACGCCGCTGTACGTCACGCTGATTTATGACCTGATCAGTGGCCGCAAAATCCGCATCGGTTATGCGCTCAGTGCGTTACTGGCGGTGGCGGGTGCAGCGATTATCCGTTACGACCACATCAGCGAACATTTCATTATTGGCTTATTACTGGTGCAGGCGGCGAATATCTGTTTTGCCATCGGACAGGTGGGCTATAAACGCCTGATGGAAACCCGGCCGATGCCACAGCACACGGCGTTTTCCTGGTTCTATATCGGCGCGTTGCTTTGCGCGGTGGTGGCGTGGTTCCTGTGGGGCAATCCGCAAAAACTGCCGACCACTGACCTGCAATGGGGCATTCTGGTGTGGCTGGGGATCGGCGCTTCAGGGCTGGGATATTTCATGTGGAACTACGGTGCGACGCAGGTCGATGCGGGAACGCTGGGGATTATGAACAACTTTCACGTCCCGGCCGGGCTGCTGGTTAACCTGGCCATCTGGCAACAGCAGCCGCACTGGCCGAGCTTTATTATCGGTGCCGCTGTGATTATGTCCTCACTGTGGGTACACCGGCGTTGGGTCGTGCCGCGTCGCGCACAAACGGCAGATGATCGCACGCGTGCTGCCGCGCCGAACGAATAAAGGCTTCCGTCACCGGCTGGCGCTGTTCGCCGTCACGTACGGCGGCGTACAGGCGGCTCCATAAGCCATCGCCCAGGGTTTTGGTCACCACCAGACCCTGGCGCTCAAAACTCTCTACTACCCAGTGCGGTAACGCTGCAATTCCCATTCTCGCCGACACCATCTGAATTAATAACAACGTGTTATCGACACTTTTCAGTGACGGGCTGACGCCTGCCGGTTGCAGGAAATGACGCCAGATATCCAGACGCTGGCGTTGCACCGGATAAATCATCAGCGTTTCAGTGCTGAGATCTTCCGGCGTGATCACCGTTTTGGTCGCCAGCGGATGATCCGGTGCCAGCACCAGACGCACTTCAAAATCGAACATCGGGGAATAGTGCAAACCGCTGCGCGGCAGGATGTCAGAGGTTAATACGATGTCCAGCTCGCCCTGTTGCAGGGCGGGCTGCGGGTCGAACGTCACGCCGGATTTGAAATCCATTAACACCTGCGGCCAGTTCTGATGGAAGTTATCCAGTGCAGGCGTCAGCCACTGAATACAACTGTGGCATTCAATCGCGATACGCAGTGAAGTCTGGTGCGGCTCATTGCATGCCTGCAATGCCTGTTGAATTTGCGGCAGCACCTGTTCTGCCAGATTCAGCATGATTTCGCCCTGCGGGGTAAAACGCAGAGGCTGGCTTTTTCGCACGAACAACCTGAAACCGAGGCGTTGCTCAAGGTCACTGAACTGGTGCGACAGGGCCGATTGGGTCTGATGAAGCTGCGAGGCGGCTGCGGCCAGTGACCCGGTGTTGCGCAGTGCTTGCAACGTTCGCAGGTGTTTCAGTTCGATCATGAGAGTCCTTCACTGTGTCATGAATAATTTGCGCTTGTGGAATATACACTACCTGCGGATTATGGATGTGTAAACATCTGGATGGCTAAACAGGAATTTAAAAGATGACGATACTGAATCACACTCTGGGTTTTCCACGCGTTGGTCTGCGTCGTGAACTTAAAAAAGCACAAGAAAGCTACTGGGCAGGCAATTCCACTCAGGAAGAACTGCTGGCAACCGGACGTGAACTTCGCGCCCGTCACTGGAAGCAACAAGCTGAAGCAGGCGTGGATTTGGTGCCGGTGGGCGATTTCGCCTGGTACGATCACGTACTGACCACCAGCCTGTTGCTGGGCAACGTGCCGGCACGTCACCATAATGCCGACGGCTCTGTTGATCTCGATACTTTATTCCGCCTTGGCCGTGGCCGTGCGCCGACCGGTAAACCGGCTGCCGCGGCGGAAATGACCAAATGGTTTAACACCAACTATCACTACATGGTGCCGGAGTTCGTGAAAGGTCAGAAATTCAAACTGGCCTGGACACAACTGCTGGAAGAAGTGGACGAAGCACTGGCGCTCGGCCACAAAGTGAAACCTGTTCTGCTGGGGCCGCTGACCTATCTGTGGCTCGGCAAAGTGAAGGGCGAACAGTTTGACCGTCTTTCCCTGCTCAACGATATTCTGCCTGTTTATCAGCAGGTTCTGGCTGAACTGGCAAAACGCGATATCGAATGGGTGCAGATTGACGAACCGGCTCTGGTTCTGGAACTGCCGCAGGAATGGCTGGATGCGTACAAACCGGCTTACACCGCGCTGGAACAGAGTAAAACTAAACTGCTGCTGACCACTTATTTCGACAGCGTCGGGCACAACCTCGACACCATTCGCCAGTTACCGGTTCAGGGTCTGCATATTGATGCCGTCGCCGGTCGTGACGATCTGCAAACCGTCATCAACGCGCTGCCAAAAGACTGGCTGATTTCTCTGGGGGTCATCAATGGCCGTAACGTCTGGCGCGCGGATCTCAGTACCTGGTTTGACCGTCTGAAGCCACTGGTTGAAGACCGTAAAATCTGGATCGGCAGCTCCTGTTCACTGCTGCACAGCCCGATCGACTTAAGCGTCGAAAGCCGTCTGGATGAAGAAGTGAAAAGCTGGTTCGCCTTCGCCCTGCAAAAATGTGCCGAACTGGCGTTGCTGACCGCTGCCCTGAACAATCCCACCGCCGAAGCGCAGCAAAAACTGGCGGAATACAGCGCGCCAATCCGCGCCCGTCGTGAATCCACCCGAGTAAACAATGCGGCCGTCGGTAAACGTGTTGCCGCGATTACTGCTGCGGATATTGAGCGTCAGCATGTTTACACCGAACGCGCCAAAGCGCAGCGTGCCCGTTTCAACCTGCCGGCATGGCCGACCACAACCATCGGTTCATTCCCGCAAACCACTGAAATCCGCGGCCTGCGTCTGGACTTTAAACAAGGCCGTCTGGATAACACTAAATACCGTACCGGTATCAGTGAGCATATTAAGCAAGCCATCAAAGAACAGGAACGTCTGGGTATCGACGTGCTGGTTCACGGCGAAGCTGAACGTAATGACATGGTGGAATACTTCGGTGAACATCTGGACGGTTTTGTGTTCACGCAAAACGGCTGGGTACAGAGCTACGGTTCACGTTGTGTGAAACCTCCGGTCATTATCGGCGACATCAGCCGCCCGCAAGCGATCACCGTAGAGTGGGCGAAGTACGCGCAGTCTCTGACCGAAAAACCGGTGAAAGGCATGCTGACCGGCCCGCTTACGATCCTGTGCTGGTCGTTCCCGCGTGAAGATGTCAGCCGCGAAACGATCGCCAAACAAATCGCGCTGGCACTGCGTGATGAAGTCGAAGATCTGGAAAAAGCCGGTATCGGCATCATCCAGATTGACGAACCGGCACTGCGGGAAGGCCTGCCATTGCGCCAGTCTGAATGGAATGCGTACCTGCGCTGGGCGGTGGATGCGTTCAAACTGAATGCCGCAATTGCCCGTGACGACACGCAGATCCATACCCATATGTGTTACTGCGAGTTCAACGACATCATGGATTCCATTGCCGCACTGGATGCTGACGTGATCACTATCGAAACCTCACGTTCCGATATGGACTTGCTGGAATCGTTTAAAGACTTCGAATACCCGAACGAAATCGGGCCGGGCGTTTACGACATTCACTCGCCAAATGTGCCCAGTGTGGAATGGATTGAAGACCTGCTGCGTAAAGCTGCAGATCGTATTCCGGCAGAACGCCTGTGGGTCAACCCGGACTGCGGCCTGAAAACCCGTGGCTGGCCGGAAACCCGCGAGTCGCTGGAAAACATGGTGAAAGCCGCCAGGCGTCTGCGTGCTGAGAAAGCCTGAGTGAACGCTCTCTAGATTTACGTTGTGTTGTTGCTGAAACGTTTGGGGCACTCCGGTGCCCCCTTTTTATTTGAGTTTTTTGCGTCCCCGTGCCATTGCCGCATCAGTCCGCCCTCTGAAAGTGACACATGCCCGTGACGCTTTACAGGTGGAACCCTTCCGCCTGAAGGCTGCACCGGATGTGCAACGCCTGGCGGGGCGGAATTTCCATCTTCTTCCGCAAATTTTGGTCTTGTTTTTCTTTCTCCGGCGCAGATTCGCTATCATGGTGTGATTCTGCTGAAAGGTAGCCTGACCATGACCCATCTGCTTTGTCCCCTTTTAACGCCAGTACTTGAACATCCGCACGGTATCCGCCAGGTGTATTTTGCCGGTGCTCAGCATTCCGTGCCTGAACTGTCCTATCAGGTCGATTTCCCCCGGCTGGAACTGATTCTGGAAGGGGAGCAGATGATGAAATGCGAGGACGAACAGGGGAACAATCAGGATGTCCGCATGCTGGCGGGCGATGTGTTGTTCGTTCCCGCTAAAGGCTGGAACAGCCCGCAATGGCAGGAACCGGTACGCACGCTGACTCTGTTATTTGGCAAGCAGCAACTGGGCTTTAGTCTGCTGAACTGGGATGGCGCGCAGTTTACGTCCGGCGAAAAAGGCAATGTGGGCAGGCGCGGGCCGCGCGTGGGGGCGTTTATGTTGCAGGCATTAAACGAACTGGCCTGGCACCGCAGCGATCAGACTACGGCGCAGTTTCTGGTGAAAGGGTTGTTGAGCCACGCGCTGGACTTGTTCAGTTCCTTTGTGAAAACTGCCTCGCGCAGTCAGGCGCTTTTTGAGGCCGTTCGCCAGTATATCGAAGAACATTACCGCGAGCCGCTGACCCGCGATTCTGTCGCTAAGGCTTTCTATATTTCGCCAAATTACCTGTCGCATTTATTCCAGAAAAGCGGCGGTATCGGGCTGAACGAATACCTGAATTATGTCCGCCTTGAACAGGCGAAGAACTTGTTGAAAGGCTACGACATGAAAGTGAGGGAAGTGGCGCACGCCTGTGGCTTTGTCGACAGTAACTATTTTTGCCGCCAGTTCAGGAAAAGCACTGAGCGTTCTCCGTCAGAATACCGGCGGCAATACCGTAGCCAGTTGGAAAATAGGACGTCGTAATCGTCAGGGCAGAACGATTTTCGTTCCCTGAGGCGAGGTGGCGAGTTTCTTTACGGCAGCCATCACTTTCTCCGGCGTGCGTAAAAAGGTGTGGATGCCGGTTTGGACGCAACGGCTGTGCGCAAATCGCTCACCGTTTTCCAGTTGAATTTCAGTGACTAAAAGCACAACATCGGCCTGAGCAATGTCGGTTTCTGACAGTGCATTTTCGAGGCCCAGCGCACCCTGAGTTTCAACTTTTACCGGCCATTTTTCGTGCTGACACAGTTTTTCCAGCTTTTCTGCCGCCATATAAGTATGCGCCACACCGCTGATACAGGCGGTTACTGCGACCAGTTTGAGCGACATAGTGTTTCCCCTGATTAAGAAAATTTATCCACCGAGCGTCACGGTATAACCGTATTTTTCGGCCATCGCATAAAACGGCGCAATAGCTGCGGCATCCGGTGCCGTCGTCTTATACATTGAATACGCTTTATCCAGTAACGGATACTTCGCTTCGCCGTATTTGTGAAAGGGCAGCAGATGGATTTCAGTTAAATTGAAGGGCTGCAGGAAATCCAGAATTTGTTGCATATTTTCAAGTGTTAACGTGAAACCGGGGATCAACGGCAGGCGGGGCAGCAGCTTAACGCCGCGTCGTGCCAGCGCCGTGAAATTCTGCAACACACGCGGCTGATCCATATTGAGCACTGCTCGTGCCTGAGCGGGATCCATTATCTTGAAGTCATACAATACCTGATCGCAGTGATCGGCGAGCGCCAACAGGTGGCCCAGCGGTGCATCGCCCGCCGTTTCGATCGCTGTCGGAATGCCTAAGGCCTGCAATTCCCTGAGCAACTCACCGGCAAATGTGTATTGCATCAGCACTTCGCCGCCGGAAAGCGTGACACCACCGCCCGACGAGCGGAAAAAAATCTCATCCTTGAGCAGGCGCGTCATTAAGTCCGGCAGCGTAATATCTTCGCCGACATACTCCATTGCACCACTCGGACATTCGTTCGGATCCTGCAAACAGGTGCGGCAGTTCAGGCATTTTGCCTGCCTTTTGATGACCTGAATGCGTGGTGACATCGATTCAGGGTTGGCGCACCACGGACAGCGGTGGGGGCAACCTTTGAAGAAAACCAGGGTACGGATACCCTGGCCATCATTGAGTGAAAAACGCTGAATGTTGAAGATGCGCCCGCGTCTTTCCGTTGCTTCCATAACAGGGATCCGCAGGTCAGAGCTGGTGCGCGGTGCGGCCGATAATGTCATCCTGGATCTCCTTTGACAGCTCAACAAAGAACGCGCTGTATCCCGCCACCCTGACGACCAGCCCCGCAAAATCCTGTGGACGTTTTTGCGCTTCACGAAGCTGCTCAGCATTCACCACGTTGAACTGCACATGCTGCAACTTCAGACGGGTGAACGCGCCGAGGAAATCGGCCAGTTTATTCAGCCCCTGCTGGCCTTCAAGCGTTGATGGCGTGAACTTCACATTCAGCAGCGTACCGTTGGAGAGCAGTGTATTGTCGAGTTTACTGACGGATTTCAATACCGCCGTTGGTCCCTGATGATCCTGGCCCAACATTGGCGAAAGTCCGCCATCTGCCAGTTGTTCACCGGCAAAACGGCCATCCGGCGTTGCACCGACTACCGCACCTAAAGGTACGTGTGCGGAAACGGTATAAGAACCCGGCGTAAACTGACCACCGCGTGGATTACGATACTGCTCGACTTCCTTACAGTAAAAACGCAGCAAATCTGCACTGATCAAATCGACTTCATCAATGTCGTTGCCATACTTCTCAAAGCGGTTGATCAGGCGGGCGCGAATGGCGCGGCCTTCCTCGCTGGCAAAATTCTCTTTCAGCGAAGCCAGTAATTCATCAAAGGTCAGGCGTTGCTGATCAAACACCATGCCTTTCAGCGCATACAGGGAATCGCTGAGGTTGGCGATGCCGATACCCTGAACACCGGAAAAATTATAACGTGCGCCGCCAGCGGTAATGTCTTTGCCGCTGTCCAGACAACCTGTAATAAAGGAGGACAGCAGCGGAACCGGTGCCCAGTCGCGGTGGCCGATATCACAGATATTGCTGCCCTGCGCCATCAGCCTGACGTAATGGCTGATTTTCCGGCGGATCTGTTCCACCAGCTCAGGATAAGTAATCGCGGTGTTTCCTTCATTTTCATGCAGCGTCAGTTCCATGACTTTCAACAGGTTAAACATGGCAATATCATGCAGCCCGTAGGTTTTGCCAGGGATGGATAATTCCACGCAGCCTACTACCGCATAATCCCGCGCATCCTCAAGGCGCACGCCACGATTGAGAAATGCCGGAACCACCACTTCATCATTAAAGATTTGTGGAATGCCGGTGCCGAGGCGGATTGTTTCGGCGGTTTTCAGCAGGAACGGGCGGTCGATCAGTTCATTGACTCTCACGCCAAGGTTAGGCTGTGGCAGACAAATACTCTGATAGGCATCCAGGCACAGGAACGACAACACATTGACGGCGCTGCGTCCGGTGTCGGTCAGACCGCCGAGTAAAATGGTGTAACCCGTCGGGAATCCGGCGAAGTAACGTGCGCTGGACGACGAACGCAGCAGCACGATGTCGTTGCATTTCACCCACAGGCTTTCCAGCAGTTCTTTAAGAAACGCCGGGGATTCGCCGTGGGACAGCGAGTGCTGATAGAACGGCAGCATGTACTGATCGAAGCGCCCGAGGGACAGCGAACTGGCATTGGATTCGTATTGCAAAATGATATTCATATACCAGAACAGCTGGCAGGCCTGATAGAAATCCTGTGGCTTATGGCCGGAAATATATCGCGAAATGCGGGCAATACGCGCCAGTTCTTGTTTTCTTGAGTTGTCCTGACAGGCTTCTGCTAACTCTTCTGCCAGCGCGGCGTAGCGCAAAATATGCCGCTGTGCTGCCTGCAGTGTAATCAGCGCTGCCTGATAAAAGGCATTATCCGGCGCGCCGGCAACGTGTTGCTGAAGTTCTGAAACTAAGTTATCCAGGCCCGAATTCAGCAGACGGGGATAATCGATAATGATGTGCCCCTGACCTTTGTCAGTCTGGTTGATACTAAAAATCTGCGTCTGAGTGGCCGCTTTCACTTCTTCCGGCATCTGGCTGTTAATGAAATCCTTCATCGAATGCGATTCCCAGTAAGGGAAAAGCTGCCTGCGGTAAATCTGTTTATCCTGCTCAGAAATGTTGAAACGGTCCTGCGGACGGGTGGGAAACGTGTCCAGCTCTTTCAGCAGCCAGCAGGGGTCCATTTCAGGGGAGATGATCCCCGCACGTGGTTTGACCGTACGGTTACCGACAATCAGCTCGTCTTCACGCAAGGCAATCTCAATGTTATCCAGAATGTATGCCGTGGCTTTCGCGCGGCGCAAAAGCGTGGGTTCGCCTTCTGTGCTGCGGTGACTTTCGGTATACAGCAGGGCACGTTCCAGCGAGATTTCACGCGGGCTGGCGAAAAGTGCGGCTTTAAGACGTTCTGTGCGGGAAGTCATCTCGTTCTCCTTGGGATCAATCCGTGACAGCAGCTTTGGCGAGATGCGCTGCGATTTTTTCCATGATGGCATCTGCGCGTTTTACGGCATCGCTGATGGCCACGCGCACCGTCACTTTGCCTTTGAAACGCTCTTCCTGTTTGATACCGATGTCTTTGGTCAGGATCACGATGTCGGCGGCCGCCACATCTTCCGGCGTCAGTTCGTTTTCCAGACCGATTGAACCCTGCGTTTCAACTTTGCATTCCCAGCCTTTAGCTTTTGCCGCACGTTCAATCGCTTCAGCCGCCATATAAGTATGAGCAACACCGGACGGGCACGCGGTGACAGCAATAATGTGAGTCATGATGTTTTCCTTTGGGTTCAGTTAATTTCGAAGTCCAGATCAAGGTCAGATTCCTGACGCGTTTTTGCCGACTGCTTTTTGGCGGCCAGATATTTCAGCGTGTTGACGCACAGTGCAGTGACAACCATGCCGACCAGCAGCGCGCCGATATACCCCAGTTTTCCCTGCACGACCGGCAGTACAATCAGCCCGCCCCAGCCGGCATAGCATTGCGCGCCAACCAGGGCGGCAGTCACCGCCGCACAAGCAGAACCGAACATGATGGAAGGAATGACACGCAACGGATCAGCGGCGGCAAAAGGTATGGCGCCTTCGGTGATACCGACACAGCCCATCAGCATGGCGGCTTTGCCCGCTTCGCGCTCTTCGGTGGAATAGTATTTACGGCCAATCAGCGTGGCAAAGCCCAGCCCCAGCGGCGGTGTCGCGATAGCCACGGCGGCAATCGCCACCACGGTATACACGCCCTGTGCCACGCAAATCAGCATGAAAGCGTAGGCCACTTTATTAACAGGTCCGCCCATGTCGAAGGCCAGCATCAGCCCCATGATGATGGCGAGCACAATAATGCTGCCCTGCTGCATGCCTTGTAGCCAGTGAGTCAGGGAGGTGGTCAACAAACCAACCGGTTCGCCCAGTCCCCACATCATGACGCCCGCAGTCAGCAGGGTGCCGATAATCGGGATCACGAAGATCGGCATCACCGAGCGCAGGATCTTCGGTACGCGGATCTTCTTAAGATAGAAAACGATAATGCCGCCCAGCAAACCGGCGATGATCGCGCCAAAAAATCCTGCGCCGAATGAGGCGCCGACCCAGGCGCCGATTGCCGAAGGGGCGAGCGCGGAACGGTCAGAGATGGAATAACCGATATAAGCCGCCAGAAAAGGCACCATCAGGGTTAAACCGGCGACGCCGATATCAAATAACTTTTTCAGGTTCGGATCGGTTGCCGCGTCCGGTACGGCACCTTTGCCATACAGCATCACCGAGACCGCCAGCAAAATGCCACCCGCGACCACAAAGGGGATCATATGAGACACGCCAGTCATCAGATGCTGGCGGGTATTTTTTAGAATATTGAGTAAGTCTTTCATGATGAACTCCACGAAAACCGGTGTCGGGCTGAAAATCGCAAATATCAGGGTTTCATTTCAAAAACCGCAGATACAGAAAGGCTATCGACCTCAACAATAGGCTGCTGGCTGTGGCGCTCATAGTGGACAAATTTGTGTTTTACTGGACTTTTGTAATGTCCTCACAAAAATGCGAGCCGGTTCAAATAACCCGAGAAAATACGCGGTTTAGTGACGGTAGTGGCGCGTGAGCTGGCTCGCAAAAAACGATACACATTACATTTATCCAGTGTTTGTCATTTTTGTCTGGTAGCTATCGGATCCGCCTGACTCTTATGCTGCAAGGAGCCGGTGCATTACACCGGAATTTGGGATGAGGATTCAGAAATGGCCAAGAAGTTGAGCTTCACCTGCATGTTGGTAAATGGTGTTCACGCCCGCCCGGCCAGCCATATTGAAACGCTGTGCAACAGTTTCGGGTCTGTATTTAAGTGGCACAATGGGCGTACTGACCGCATTGCAGATGGTAAAAGTGTCCTTTCACTGATTGGTGCCGATATTCTGTTTAACGATGAATGTCACGTGACCATTGAAGGGAATGACGAAGATGCCGCGCATGCTGCGCTGGCACATTTCATTAAACATCAGTTGCCTCATTGCGATGAAGCCCTGCCTGAGCATGATGAAAACGCTGAATTTGAGCCGCTTCCTGAATCCCTGATGCATCTTTCTCCGCTGGTTTTCCGTGCCCGTTCAGTCAGTGAAGGCTGTGCGCTGGGGAAACTGGTCAGCCTGTCGAATGTGAATCTGGCGACACTCAGGGATTTACCGGAATCTCAGGGTAAAGATAAAGAACAAAGTCTGCTTTCCACCGGACTGGCACAGCTTGAAAAATCACTCGAATTACAGCCGATGGCGGACAACGGGACGATCACGGCAGTGCTGGAAGCGCACCGTTCTTTGCTGCGTGATAACAGCCTGCGGGAAGCCTTGCTGAGCCGCGTGGCGCAAGGCCGGAGCTGTGCGCAAAGCATTGTCGACACCGCCGCGCATTTCAGCTTGCAGCTCGCACAATCGTCCAGCGCCTATTTGCGTGAACGCGAGCTGGATATTCGTGATGTCAGCTTCCAGCTTTTGCAGCAAATCTATGGCGAGGAGCGTTTTCCTTCCCAGCAGGCACTGAGCGAAGCCAGTATTTGTCTGGCAGATGAACTGACGCCAAGTCAATTTCTCGAACTGGATAAAACACATCTGAAGGGGCTGTTGCTCGGCAGCGGAGGCAGTACGTCGCATACCGTGATCCTTGCCCGATCGTTCAATATTCCTGCACTCGTTGGCGTTGATCCACAGCCACTTCAGGCTTATTTGCAGCAGAATGTGCAGATCGACGGCGATCTCGGGCTGATTGTCTGTGCGCTCAGCGAACCGGTGCGCCGTTATTATCGTCAGGAACAGGCGGTGCATCAGGCGCTGCGTGAACAGCAAAGTGAATATCTCAATAAACCGGGGTATACCGCTGACGGTGTGCGCCTTGAAGTGGCGGCCAATATTGCCCACTCGGTCGAAGCCAGCGCGGCGTTTGGCAATGGGGCAGAAGCTGTCGGACTGTTCCGTACAGAAATGCTGTATATGGATCGCGCCAGCGCTCCTTCCGAAGATGAGTTGTACAACATTTATTGTCAGGCTACGGATGCGGCCAACGGCAAAACCATCATTGTCCGCACCATGGATATCGGTGGCGATAAACCAGTTCATTATCTGAACATTCCTGCCGAAAACAACCCGTTCCTCGGTTATCGCGCCGTGCGTATTTATCAGGAATACCTGCCGTTATTCCATACGCAGTTGCGCGCGATCCTGCGCGCCTCGGCGCACGGATCGCTGAAATCATGATCCCGATGATCTCCTCTATGGAAGAGATCTTATGGGTGAAAGATCAACTGGCTGAAGTCAGGCAGTCGTTGCGCAGTGAGCAAGTGCCGTTTGATGAAAAAATTCAGCTTGGGATCATGCTGGAAGTGCCGTCGGTGATGTTCATCATCGATCAGTGTTGCGAAGAGATTGATTTCTTTAGCATCGGCAGTAATGACCTGACGCAGTATCTGCTGGCGGTCGACCGTGATAACGCGAAAGTGACACGCCATTACAACAGCCTGAATCCGGCCTTCCTGCGCGGCCTCGACCACGTTGTGCGCGAAGTGCATCGCCACGGTAAATGGATTGGTTTATGCGGTGAACTTGGCGCGAAAGGCTCGGTATTGCCGCTGCTGGTTGGGCTGGGGCTTGATGAAATCAGCATGAGTGCACCGTCGGTTCCTGTGACCAAAGCACGGCTGGCCAAACTCGACAGCCGCGAATGTCGCCTGCTGCTGAACCGCGCCATGCAGTGTCGCACGTCGCTGGAAGTCGAACACCTGCTGGCGCAGTTCAGGATGGCGGTCAACGATGCCCCGTTGATTACGGCGGAATGTGTGGCGCTTAATGCTGACTGGCGCAGTAAAGAAGAAGTGATTAAAGGCATGGTGGATAACCTGATGCTGGCAGGGCGTTGCCGTTATCCACGCAAACTCGCCGCCGATGTCTGGGCGCGCGAAGCCGTATTTTCCACCGGCCTCGGGTTTGGCTTTGCGATACCGCACACCAAATCAGAACACATTGAGCAATCGACTATCAGCGTCGCGAAACTCCCGCAACCGGTGCGGTGGGGCGATGAAGAAGCGCAGTTTGTCATCATGCTGACTCTCAATAAACACGCTGCAGGCGATCAGCATATGCGGATTTTCTCAAAGCTGGCGCGACGGATTATGCATGACAGTTTTCGTGATGCGCTGATGCATTCCACCACCGCAGCACAGATTGAAGCGCTGCTTAAACAAGAACTGGAACTCTGACAGGAGAGAATATGGAACTTTATCTGGATACGGCTGATATCAGTGCAGTAAAACGTTTATCGCGGATTTTACCGTTACAGGGTGTGACCACCAATCCGAGCATTGTGGCTAAATCGCAGACTTCCGTGTGGGAGGTTTTGCCCGCGCTTCGTGATGCATTAGGTGGTGAAGGGAAACTGTTTGCACAAGTGCTGGCGAATCAGACCGAACAGATAGTGGAAGAAGCTGAACTGCTGCATTCCCGCGTGCCGGGGCTGGTGGTCAAAGTGCCGGTCACCGCCGCCGGTCTGGCAGCGATTAAGATCTTACGTACCCGCAAAATTCCAACGCTGGGAACCGCGGTGTATGGTGCCGGGCAGGGACTCCTGTCGGCGCTGGCCGGAGCAGAATATGTCGCGCCGTATGTTAACCGGCTGGATGCCCAGGGGGGAGATGGCATTGCGATGGTGACGGAGTTGCAGCAATTGCTGTCCCTGCATGCGCCGCATGCCAAAGTGCTGGCCGCCAGTTTTAAAACGCCGCGTCAGGTTCTGGCCTGTCTGCTGGCAGGTTGTCAGTCGGTCACTATCCCGGTGGACGTAGCGGAGCAATTTATCAGTGCGCCTGCGGTACAGGCGGCTGTCGATAAATTTGAACAAGACTGGCAGGGTGCCTTTGGGCAGTTGTCGCTGTAACGGGTTAACTTCCCGTAAAAAGCCCGGCAGGAAAAACCTGTCGGGCTTTTGTCATTCTGGTCGGTGTCCTTTTACTGCACACCATACTTTTTATTACTTAACCCCATACTGCGCAAAGAAATCCAGCATCCGTTGCCAGCCGTCGGCGGCGGCTTCAGCGTGGTAACTCGGGCGATAATCGGCGTTAAACGCGTGGCCCGCTTCCGGATATACCACGATTTCCGCCGTAGCATTGGCTGCGCGAATGGCCTGACGCATGGTTTCAATGGTATCCAGAGGAATGCTGGAATCTTCTGCGCCGTATAAACCCAGAACCGGTGCATCCAGCGCGGCGGCGCGGTCAACCGGATTTGACGGGCTGGTCAGCGTTTTATCGCCGACCAGTTTGCCGTACCACGCCACGCCCGCTTTCAGCTGCGGATTGTGCGCCGCGTACAGCCAGGTGATGCGCCCGCCCCAGCAGAAACCTGTGATGCCTAATTTAGAAATGTCCCCGCCATGTTGTGATGCCCAGTGTGCAGTGTGATCGAGATCTGCAAGCACCTGCTGATCCGGCACTTTACTGACCAGTTTAGCAAAAAGCTCACTGATTTCAGTGTAGTCACGCGGGTCACCCTGCCGGAAATACAACTCCGGCGCGATGGCCATATTACCCTGTTTCGCCAGACGGCGGCAGATATCCTGAATGTGTTCGTGTACACCAAAAATTTCCTGCACCACCAGCACGATCGGCAATTTACCGGTGAACTGTTCCGGACGGGCGAGGTAGGCGGGCATATCTTCGCCCTGCGAGGGTATGGTGGTCTGGCCTGCGTGCAGCCCGTCGGTATCGGTATGGATAGTGGTGCTGGCGACGGGAGTGACGGCAGGGGCAAAGCTGGTCGGAGCCTGTTTCAGGGTAAGCAATTCTTCTTTTTTCATTGGGGTCTCCAGGCAAGTGTCCATACGAAAATCTGTGGCTATGGATTAAAACTATAGCCGGAAAGCATGAACAGCAAGGCGCAAGAGATGTTCTATAGTTAAAAGTTAATCAGGAAAGTCATCATGGAAGATTTACAGAACGTCCACAGAACACCCGAAACCTTTGTCGAGGAGCTATGTTCAATGTCAAAATCACCCTCTAAAGTGACCAAGAAAAGCGAGTCAAAATCGGTAAGCCGCGCCCCCGCCACGGGCATTGAATCTTCACAGCCACGCCTGGGGGATCTTGCGCCCGGCGATCGTATTTATCAGCCTTCACCACAACCGACACCGCCAGGAAAAGAACCGACAGCGTCCGGCAGTGCGAAGAGTCCGAAAAATACCAATGCCAAACTCGATGCATTAGAACGCCACCGCAAAAATGGTGAAAAACAGCCGCTGACCACCAATCAGGGCACCAAAATCTCTGATGATCAGAACTCGCTGAAAGCCGGAAACCGTGGCCCGACACTGCTTGAAGATTTCATTCTCCGTGAAAAAATTACTCACTTCGACCATGAGCGGATTCCCGAACGTATCGTTCATGCGCGGGGCGCTGCGGCGCACGGTTATTTCCAGCCCTATCGCAGTATGAAGGCAGTGACCAAAGCCAGCTTCCTCTCTGATCCTAAAAAGAAAACGCCGGTATTTGTGCGTTTCTCTACCGTTCAGGGTTCCCGCGGTTCGGCAGATACCGTACGTGATATCCGCGGCTGGGCGACCAAGTTTTATACCGATGAAGGCATTTACGACCTGGTCGGTAACAATACACCGGTGTTCTTTATTCAGGATGCCCATAAATTCCCTGATTTTGTGCATGCGGTAAAACCCGAACCGCATAACGAAATCCCGCAGGGGGCGAGTGCGCACGATTCCTTCTGGGATTACGTGTCCCTGCAACCGGAAACCCTGCATAACGTGTTCTGGGCGATGTCTGACCGGGGCATTCCGCGCAGTTACCGCACGATGGAAGGTTTTGGCATCCATACTTTCCGTTTCGTGAATGCGAAAGGCAAAGCCACTTTTGTGCGTTTCCACTGGAAACCGCTGGCCGGAAAAGCCTCTTTGTTATGGGATGAAGCGCAGAAACTGGCCGGGAAAGATGCCGATTTCCACCGCCGTGATTTGTGGGAAGCCATCGAAGCCGGAGATTATCCGGAATACGAACTGGGTGTGCAGTTGATCCCTGAAGAAGATGAATTCAAATTTGATTTCGACCTGCTCGACCCGACCAAACTCATCCCTGAAAAACTGGTGCCGGTAGAACTGATCGGCAAAATGGTGCTCAACCGTAACCCCGATAATTTCTTTGCTGAAACCGAGCAAGCCGCGTTCCACCCGGGGCACATTGTGCCGGGCATAGATTTCACCAATGATCCGCTGTTGCAGGGGCGACTGTTCTCTTACACCGACACGCAAATCAGTCGTCTGGGCGGGCCTAATTTCCATGAAATTCCGATTAACCGGCCGACGTGCCCTTTCCATAACTTCCAGCGTGACGGCATGCACCGTCAGGACATTGATACGAATCCGGCGAACTACGAGCCGAATTCCATCAACAATAACTGGCCGAGGGAAACACCTCCGGCAGCGTCCGGTGGTGGCTTTGAAAGTTATCCTGAACGGGTTGATGCAGAAAAAATCCGTCAGCGCAGTCCGTCATTTGCCGAATATTATGCCCATCCGCGCCTGTTCTGGCTGAGCCAGACAACAGCGGAGCAGGATCATATTATCGGCGCTTTCTCATTTGAATTATCGAAGGTGGCGCGGCCGTATATCCGCGAGCGGGTCGTGGATCTGTTAGCGCATGTTGATCAGACGCTGGCGCAGAAAGTGGCGAAAAATCTGGGTATTACCCTTTCCGCTGACACCCTGAAGATCAAGCCGCCGAAGCCCGTGAATGGGCTGAAAAATGATCCGTCGCTGAGTTTGTATGCCAGCGGTAAAGGCACGATCAAAGGGCGGCAGGTGGCGATATTGCTGGGTGAAGGTGTGAATGCGGCGGATGTTCTGGAAACCTTACAGGCACTTCAGGCCGCTGGCGTTCACCCTAAGCTGCTGGCCAGTCACTTAGGGAGTGTGACTGCCGATGATGGTTCTACGTTGCCGGTTGATGCTACGTTTGCCGGATCGCCTTCCATCACCGTTGATGCAGTGATTGTTCCGCATGGGCATATCGACGCACTGCTGATGAATGGCGATGCACGGCATTATGTGCTCGAAGCCTACAAACACCTGAAAGTGGTGGGGCTAAGTGGCGATGCACGCCGCTTCAAATCGCTGCTGGGGCTGACGGATGATGTGCCGGAAGAGGGCGTTGTGGAAGGTGAAAAAGCAGAAGGAGCGTTGCTGAAGGCGTTTCTGAAAGACATGCTCAAACACCGGATCTGGTCGCGCAGTGCGGCGGCAGATGCCGTTCCTGCCTGATTAACTGTAACTGATAAACAGGCAATCCCCGGCAGCGGAGATTGCCTGTTTAAAATTCCCTCACCCCTCCTTATTTTGTGACTTGAATCACAAAATAAATGTATGTGAAATTCCTGTTGTTACATCATAGTGACGACCGTCACGAAATAACGTCACAATGTTCAGTACAGTTGCCGGGTGTTCCTCCTGCCAATAAATGACCTTACACACAGAGGAGTTTGTTATGTCTCAGCCTGAAGTTTTCCATCTTGGCCTGGCCAAAAAAGATTTAAACGGCGCGACGCTGGCGATTGTTCCCGGCGACCCTGAGCGCGTGGAAAAAATTGCCAAATTGATGGAGAACCCGGTTCGTCTGGCTTCCCACCGCGAATTTACCTCATGGCGTGCTGAGCTTGATGGCAAATCTGTGATTGTTTGCTCAACCGGTATTGGTGGCCCTTCGACCTCTATTGCGGTTGAAGAACTGGCACAACTGGGGATCCGTACTTTCCTGCGAGTCGGTACAACTGGCGCTATCCAGCCACACATCAATGTCGGTGACGTTCTGGTCACGACCGCTGCCGTTCGCCTTGATGGCGCGAGCCTGCACTTTGCGCCGATGGAATTCCCTGCAGTAGCCGATTTTGCCTGCACCACCGCGCTGGTTGCGGCGGCAGAAGCCGTGGGTGCCGCGACGCACATTGGCGTTACCGCCTCTTCTGACACCTTCTATCCGGGTCAGGAACGTTATGACACTTACTCTGGCCGTGTTGTCCGTCGCTTCAAAGAATCGATGAAAGAGTGGCAGGAAATGGGCGTCATGAACTACGAAATGGAATCCGCGACTCTGCTGACCATGTGTGCAAGCCAGGGTCTGCGCGCGGGGATGGTGGCGGGTGTTATCGTGAACCGCACGCAGCAGGAAATCCCTAATGCGGAAACCATGAAAAAGACTGAAAGTCATGCGGTGAAGATTGTTGTAGAAGCAGCCCGCAGGCTTATTTAGTCCCTATAAAACTAAAACAACCACATCACATCATCACATCAATGGGCTGCCTCTGGCGGCCCATTTTTTTGCCCTGCTAAGCAGATCTGTTAAGGTCATGTTAGTAATCCATCTGGAATAATTGATGAACCTCCTCCCGGATCTCTGACAAAAGGAACTGCATTTTTGACTGTTCACGACCTTCTTGAGTACACAACCACCTTCATCCGTGCCCATCAGGTGTGGGCTGCACCGATCGTTTTCTTTCTGGCTTTTGGTGAGTCTCTGGCATTCCTTTCCCTGCTGCTCCCGGCAACGTTTATCTTGCTGGGACTCGGCGCGCTGATTGGCGAAACCGGTATTCCGTTCTGGCCCATCTGGGCCGCCGCCGCCGCAGGCGCTTTCCTGGGAGACTGGCTTTCTTACTGGATTGGTGCCCGTTATCAGGATCGGGTTAGCAATTTCTGGCCTTTCTCCCGCCATCCGCAAATGCTGGTTCGTGGACATGCTTTCTTTGAAAAATGGGGCATGCCCGGGGCTTTCATTGGCCGCTTCTTTGGCCCGCTTCGTGCCGTTGTGCCACTGGTTGCCGGTATCTGCGGTATGCCGCAAAAATATTTCCAGATTGCGAATGTGACGTCTGCACTCATCTGGGCTTTCGGCATCCTGGCGCCAGGTGCTTTCGGCATTCAGTGGCTGAGCCGCTGGTTTTGAATGCTGCTCTCTGTGGCTGGCTATCGCAAGGGGGAAAATACAGAGAAATTCCTTTTTGGAAGACGTCTCGCAAAGGCTCAATGCAACAGAAAATAGACTGGACATCCATACAGCCTGACATTACCTTGGCCGCAAGAGACTTTAAGAGGGAAATCGCGTGGATATCAGCATCCTGACAGCCCTGGGGGCGGGGTTAGTGGGCTTACTCGTAGGTTGGCTTATCGCCAGCCTGCGCCAACAGCAACAGCAGACGGAGTATGAAACGCAGCGCCGTTTGCTGGAACAATCGCTGGAACAGGCTAAAGCGGAAAATGATACGCACAAAAGCGAGCGGCAATCAGGGCAGCAGCAACTGCGCGAGGCTGAACTTGAGCTGCGCAAACTGCATAGCCTGCAGGCGGCCAGTCAGGAAAAATTACAACTGCTTGCCCACTGGCAAAACGAGTGTGAGCAACTGAATCAGGAACTGCGTGCGCAGCGGGAAATCAACAGCGCGCAGGAAGCAGAGTTGCGTGAGGTTTCAACCCGTCTGGATGAAACCCGCATGGCGGCTGAAGAAAAGCAGCGTCTGCTGATTAACAGCGAACAGCGCCTGAGCAGCCAGTTTGAAAATCTGGCTAACCGGATTTTCGAACAAAATGGCCGCCGTGCCGACGAACAGAACAAGCAAAGTCTCGACAAGTTACTGTTGCCGTTGCGCGAGCAACTGGATGGTTTCCGTCGTCAGGTGCAGGACAGCTTTGGGCAGGAAGCCCGTGAACGCCATACGCTGGCGCATGAGATCCGCAATCTGCAGCAACTGAATGTGGAGATGGCCCGTGAAGCCGTCAACCTGACCAAGGCACTGAAAGGTGACAACAAAACGCAGGGCAACTGGGGGGAAGTGGTGCTGAGCCGCGTGCTCGAGGCTTCCGGTTTACGTGAAGGGCATGAGTACCAGACTCAGGTCAGCGTGCAGGTTGACAGCAACAGCCGGATGCAACCCGATGTGGTCGTCAGGTTACCGCAGAATAAAGACGTAGTGATTGATGCCAAAATGACCCTGGTCGCGTATGAGCGCTATTTCAACAGCGAGGATGACAGCGAGCGGGAAGCGGCACTCAATGAACATATTGCCTCGGTGCGCGGACATATCCGCCTGCTCGGGCGCAAAGATTACCAGCAACTTCCCGGTCTGCGCAGCCTCGATTATGTGCTGATGTTTATCCCTGTTGAGCCCGCTTTTCTGCTGGCTATCGACCGTGAGCCAGAATTGATTAGCGAAGCGCTCCGGCACAATATTATGCTGGTCAGCCCGACGACCCTGCTGGTGGCGCTGCGAACGATCAGTAACTTGTGGCGCTATGAGCATCAGAGTCAGAACGCCAAACGTATCGCCGACCGCGCGGCACGTCTTTACGACAAACTGCGGCTGTTTGTGGATGACATGGAGTCGATGGGACAAAGTCTCGACAAAGCGCAGGGAAGTTATCGATCCGCGATGAATAAACTCTCGCAAGGCCGTGGTAATCTTATCGGACAGGTGGAAAGTTTCCGCGCGCTGGGTGTTGAAGTTAAACGGCCTATCAGTCCGTCTCTGGCTGAAATAGCGAAAGCGGAAAATGAACCTGAAGACACCGCATCTCTGCCCGATACCTCTGATGCGGAAGAAGAACAGACGCTGAACCCGGGTGAGTTAACTCCCCACCAGCAGACATAGCGGGTCAGAGGGCCTGCACTGTATTTGTGATTCAATGCATGAATTTTTGCAATATGTTGAATCACCATCGGTGATGGGGCTTTCGAACGGGTTCTGATACACTTCTCCCCAAGAGTTCGACTGAAAAAGCAGGCATAAATAATGGAAAAGCAGACGCCGGAAACCACCCATTTTGGTTTTCGTACAGTAGCCAAAGATGAAAAACAGGAAATGGTGGCAGAAGTCTTCCATTCCGTTGCGGCAAAATATGATTTGATGAATGATCTGATGTCTTTCGGTATTCATCGCATCTGGAAACGCTTCACTATTGATTGCAGCGGTGTCCGTCAGGGACAACGTGTGCTGGATCTGGCCGGTGGTACGGGCGATCTGACCGCAAAATTCTCCCGTCTGGTGGGTGAGAAAGGCGAAGTCGTGCTGGCGGATATCAATGATTCCATGCTGAAGATGGGCCGCGAAAAGCTGCGCAATCTTGGCATCGTCGGCAACGTCAGCTACGTTCAGGCGAATGCCGAGGCTCTGCCGTTCCCGGACAACTATTTTGACTGTATCACCATCTCTTTCGGTCTGCGTAACGTGACTGAAAAAGAGAAGGCGCTGCGTTCCATGTTCCGCGTACTCAAGCCGGGCGGGCGTCTGCTGGTACTGGAATTCTCCAAACCGGTGCTGAAGCCGCTGAGCAAAGCTTACGACACCTATTCCTTCCATATTTTACCGCGTATTGGTGAGCTGGTTGCGCACGATGCTGAAAGCTACCGGTATCTGGCTGAATCAATCCGTATGCATCCGGATCAGGAAACCCTGAAAGGAATGATGGCGGACGCAGGTTTTGAAAATGTGACTTATCACAACCTGACTGGCGGCATTGTGGCGTTACATCGGGGTTTCAAATTCTGATATGAGTATGCCGATGTTGTTAACGCCGTTACTGACTGCCGCTATCGAGACGCCGCTTAATTACCTGCTTTTCAGAGATCGCAGCATGAAGGCGGCGCGGACACGTCTGGCCGGTAAAGTTCTGCGTGTTGAATTGCAGGAACTGAGTACACCACTGACGTTTGTGTTCAGTGAACAGAAAATTGATGTGCTCGGGCAATGGGACGGCGCGGCAGATTGCACCGTCACCTCGAAACTGTCAGTGCTGCATAAGTTACGTGATCGCCAGCAGTTGTCGCCCATGATGCGCAGTGGCGAGCTGGTAGTTGATGGCGATATCGCCCTGGTTCAGCAGTTCTCTGCATTGCTGGATATGGCGGAAATTGAGCCTGCGGAATTTCTGGCACCCTATATCGGTGACATTGCGGCACAGGGGCTGAGTCAGACCGTGCAGGGCGTTTTCAGCTTTTTGCAAAAAGGGTTGAAACACCAGCAGAGCTATGTGGCGCAAACGCTGACTGAAGAGTGGAAAATGGCACCCGGTCCGCTGGAAGTTGTCTGGTTTAGTGATGAGGTTTCCGCACTGGTGTGTGAGCTGGATGCGCTGGATAAACGTATCAAAAAACTGGAGGACAAACCGTGACGCCTAGGGAAATGCGACGTTTATATCTGATTATCCGCATGTTTCTGATCTACGGCCTTGACGAACTGATCCCTAAAATCCGCTTAACGTTACCACTGAGAATTGGTCGTTATCTTTTTTTCTGGTTACCAAATCGTCATAAAGAAAAGCCGTTAGGTGAGCGCATGCGCCTGGCACTGGAACAGCTTGGGCCGGTTTGGATCAAGTTCGGTCAGATGATGTCTACACGCCGCGATCTTTTCCCCCCGCACATAGCCGATCAGCTGGCTTTGCTTCAGGACCATGTTCCGCCGTTTGATGGTGCGAAAGCCCGTCAGCAAATTGATGCCGCGCTGGGTGGCCCGCTGGAAACCTGGTTTGATGAGTTCGATCAGACGCCGCTGGCGTCTGCGTCGATTGCTCAGGTGCACACGGCGATCCTGAAAGAAAACGGCAAACCGGTGGTGCTCAAAGTTATCCGTCCGGATATTTTACCGACCATTGTTGCTGATATCCGTTTGATGTCGCGTCTTGCTGGCTGGCTACCGATTTTGTTACCGGATGGTCGCCGTTTGCGTCCGCGTGAAGTGGTACGTGAGTATGAGAAAACGCTGCTTGATGAACTGAATCTGTTACGTGAAGCCGCGAATGCCATTCAGCTTCGCCGTAACTTTGAAGGTAGCCCGATGCTGTATGTGCCGGAAGTGTACCCGGACTATTGCAGCGAACAATTGATGGTGATGGAACGTATTTACGGGATCCCTGTTTCTGATATTGAGGCGCTGAAAAAACAGGGCACCAATATGAAATTGCTGGCGGAGCGCGGTGTACAGGTCTTCTTCACTCAGGTTTTTCGCGACAGTTTCTTCCATGCGGATATGCATCCGGGCAATATTTTTGTGAGCTACGAAACGCCTGAAGATCCTTGCTACATAGGCATTGATTGCGGCATAGTTGGTTCGCTCAATAAGGAAGACAAGCGCTATCTGGCGGAGAATTTCATCGCGTTCTTTAACCGTGATTACCGCAAAGTAGCTGAATTGCATGTCGATTCCGGCTGGGTCCCGCGAGATACCAACGTTGAAGAATTCGAATTTGCAATTCGGACAGTGTGTGAACCGATTTTTGAGAAACCGCTGGCGGATATTTCCTTCGGTAACGTATTGTTAAATCTGTTTAATACGGCTCGCCGTTTTAATATGGAAGTCCAGCCTCAGTTGGTGTTGCTGCAAAAGACACTGTTGTATGTCGAAGGCCTCGGGCGTCAGCTTTATCCTCAACTGGATTTGTGGACAACGGCGAAACCTTTCCTCGAAAGCTGGGTTCGTGATCAGGTGGGTCTGCCGGCGATGATCCGCGCACTGAAAGAGCGTGCGCCGTTCTGGATTGAGAAAATGCCTGAACTGCCAGATTTGGTTTATCAGAGCCTGCATCAGCACAAGCTGTTGCAATACAACATTGAGAAGCTTTCCTCCCAGATCCATAACCAGAGTTCCCGTCAGGGGCAGTCTCGTTATTTGTTGGGAATGGGTGCGACGCTGTTACTGAGCGGAACCCTCTTACTGTTGGGTGGCGTTAAGGTTTACCCCGCCTGCCTGATGGCAGCCGGTGTTGTTTCCTGGTTAATCGGATGGAAGCGCGCCAGCTGAGCAAATTGTTTTAAATCGAATGCCGTTTGCGGACGGCAATAAATGTCGTTCCTTCCTGTTTGAGGTGAAAATAATGGGTGGTATTAGTATTACAAAAATCCTGATCCTCGTTGTTCTTGTGGTACTGCTGTTCGGTACGAAGAAACTGCGTGGTCTGGGGTCTGATCTGGGTGCTTCCATCAAAGGCTTCAAAAAAGCCATGAGTGACGACGACAGCCAGTCAAAAACTAAAGACGCTGACGTTTCTCCCACTGATGCTGATTTCGTAGCAAAATCTGTTGAAAG
This sequence comes from Rahnella sp. NRRL B-41462, assembly GCF_003263525.1. Taxonomy (NCBI): domain Bacteria; kingdom Pseudomonadati; phylum Pseudomonadota; class Gammaproteobacteria; order Enterobacterales; family Yersiniaceae; genus Rahnella; species Rahnella sp. NRRL B-41462. The sequence continues at coordinate 29,148 of NZ_JYDF01000035.1, forward strand.
CAAGCCAGAAGCGAAAGCAGAAGACACCAAGAGCCAAAACAAAGAGCAGGTATAAGCCGTGTTCGATATTGGATTTAGTGAACTGCTGCTGGTATTGGTGATTGGCCTGGTTGTCCTCGGGCCCGAGCGTTTACCTGTAGCAGTCAGAACAGTAGCAGGCTGGATCCGTACGCTTCGTGCCATGGCTGCTTCAGTTCAAAGCGAATTGTCGCAGGAACTGAAACTCCAGGAATTGCAGGATAGCCTGAAGAAAGCGGAAGAAGCCGGTCTGAAGAATCTCACGCCAGAAATCAAAGCGTCTATGGACGAGTTGAAAGAAGCCGCAGAATCTATGAAGCAGTCGATCAATTCAGGATTGAATCCTGCAGAGAAAGCTGTGGAAGAAGCCAAAGCGGAAGGCAACACCATCCACAACCCTGTTCTGGATGAAGCTGAAGCGCACCATGATGCGGGTGTGTCTCCTGCTGCTGCCGACAATGTGGTTTCTGCACCGGCAACGGCACCACAAAGTGCTGTTGATGCCGCTCTGGCCTCAAATAAAACGGCGCATGTTGCGGCTGAAAAGCTGACGGCCTCGGCGGAACACGCGGCTGACGCTTCTGTTGACGTTTCACCGGTTGTGAAAACTGCTGCTGAAGCCCCTGTGGCTGAACCCGCAGCACCGGCTAAACCGGCTTCATCAACTCAAACGACAGGCGAGCGTTAAACATGGCAGTTGAAGATACACAACCCCTTATCAGTCATCTGATTGAGCTGCGTAAGCGCCTGTTAAATGCCATTATCTGCATTATTGTGGTGTTTTTAGCGCTGGTTTATTTCGCAAATGACATCTATCAGTTGGTGGCTTCACCGCTGATCAAACAAATGCCGCTGGGCGCGAGCATGATTGCGACTGACGTCGCGTCGCCGTTCTTTACGCCTATCAAACTGACCATGATTGTCTCGGTGTTTGTCTCTGCACCGTTCATTTTGTATCAGGTCTGGGCATTTGTGGCTCCGGCGCTCTACAAACACGAACGCCGTCTCATGATGCCGCTGCTGTTTTCAAGCTCCGCGTTATTTTATCTCGGTGTGGCGTTTGCTTATTTCGTCGTGTTTCCGCTGGCGTTTGCTTTCTTTGCGAAAACTGCACCGGCTGGCGTGCAGATAGCCACCGACATTAACAACTATCTCGATTTCGTGATGGCGTTGTTTATGGCGTTTGGCGTCTCCTTCGAAGTGCCTATCGCGATTGTGTTGCTTTGCTGGAGTGGTGTAACGACACCCGAAGACTTGAAAAAGAAACGTCCGTATGTGCTGGTCGGGGCTTTTGTGGTCGGGATGTTGTTAACACCGCCGGATGTGTTCTCGCAAACATTGCTGGCCATTCCAATGTACCTGTTGTTTGAAATCGGCGTGTTCTTTGCCCGTTTCTATGTCGGAGGCCGTCGCCGGTCGGACGTCGACAACGAGACCGATCCGGATCAGCCTGCTTAAAGTTTCTTTCGTTATACATAGAAACCGCCCTGTTGGGCGGTTTCTGTTTCAGGACTCCCCATGTTTGAAATCGGTATAAATCTCACCAGCAGTCAGTTTGATAAAGATCGGCTGCAGGTAGTGGAAAGAGCCAGAACTGCCGGTCTGAGCGGCATGTTGATCACCGGAACGTCAGCGCAGGAAAGTGTCGAAGCGCAGAAAATGGCGGATGAGCATCCTGATTTTTGCTGGTCGACGGCGGGCGTGCATCCGCATCAGGCAAGTGACTGGAATGCGCAGGTTGAAGCCGGTATCCGTGAGCTTGCAGTGTTACCCAATGTTGTGGCTATCGGTGAGTGCGGGCTGGATTTCAATCGCAACTTTTCTCCGGCAGATCGACAGGAAGCGGCTTTCACGGCACAGCTGGCGCTGGCGAAAGAATTACAGTTGCCGGTGTTTCTGCATTGTCGCGATGCTGGTGAGCGCTTCGCCGCGTTGCTGAAACCCTGGCTATCCGATTTGCCGGGCGGCGTGGTTCATTGTTTCACCGGCACCCGTCAGGAGCTTGAGTTGTATTTATCTCTCGGACTGTCGATTGGTATTACCGGTTGGGTGTGCGATGAGCGTCGCGGGCTGGAATTACGTGACATGCTGCCGCTGATCCCTGCGGACAGGTTAATGCTTGAAACCGATGCACCGTATTTACTGCCGCGTGATATGGAAAACAAGCCGAAAAACCGCCGCAATGAACCGGCTTTCCTGCCGCATATTGTTAAACAGGTCGCGCTGTGGCGCGGGGAAGATCCTCAGTGGCTGGCAGATATCACGGATGACAATACACGTAAACTTTTTGCATTGTCCGCGCGCCGCTGAACCCAATGATAAAGGCACCTTTAACGGTGCCTTTATCATTTGTACTGGGCGGAGATGCCGGTCAGATTTTTTGGAAGTGCGTATTTTCGATGCTCTGACGAACCGGCTGGTTGATGAGGTTAAGCATCAGCAGTGAACGTGCTTCGCCGTCCGGTTCAGTATAAATCGCTTCGATACCGGCAAAAATCCCGTCGGTAATCACCACCTGATCGCCTTCATATGGCGTATCAGGATCACGGATTTCAATTGTTGGTGGCTCCATCAACTGTTTGATGACATCAGGCTGGACGGTGGCCAGTTTCGCACCAAAGCGGATGAAGTGGCTGACGCCACGCGTTGCGTTGATCGTCGTGGTATGGATCCGCTCAGGGTCGAACTCGATGAACATGTAATTTGGAAACAGTGGCTCGCTGACCGCAGTGCGGCGTCCGCGCACCAGTTTTTCCAGTGTGATCATCGGCGTCAGGCAGTTAACGTTCTGGCGTTCAAGATGTTCTTTTGCGCGAAGAAGCTGACCACGTTTGCAATAGAGTAAATACCAGGATTCCATAGTTTCCCACATAAAAGCGTTGAGCGGGGCAGCATACCAAAAGCCGCTCATGAGATACAGACAGTGCAAGTCTATGCAGACGTTTGCTGATTGTCGGCCCGTTATCTTTTATTATCGGAGAAAAGCGCGTTCTTATCCCCTCTATTAATCCTATTTTATCAGGAGAAATCTCATGGAGCTGTTTTTACTGAGTAACGGCAAGCTTTCAGGTGAATCTGAGTTACTGGGTTACGCTAAAACGCGCATCCAGACTATGTTTGAGGCACACAATATCACCTCTGCCGTGCTGGTCCCCTACGCCCTGATCCGCAGTGATTACGATGCCCGCGCCTTGGAACTTTCTGATACGTTGGGCATTCGCGTCAGTAGCATTCATCATGCAGAAAATCCTGCTGAAGCTATTGCCGGCGCACAATGCATTTTGATCAGCGGCGGGAATACCTGGATGCTTAATCAGATGCTGCATGAACATAGCCTGATCGTACCGATTCAGCGGGCAGTGCGTGAGCGCAATGTGCCTTATGTTGGCTGGAGTGCGGGTTGTAATGTCGCCACGCCAAGCATCCGCACCACCAATGATATGCCTGTTCGCAACTCTGTGGTTCTGCCTGCTCTCGGCCTGTTCCCGGTGCAAATCAATCCGCATTACATCGATGCCCATTTAAGCGGTCATATGGGCGAAACCCGTGATGAGCGCATTGCGGAATTCTGCGCGGTTAACCCGTCTGAATCAGTGATTGCGTTGCGTGAAGGCAGCCTGTTGCAGGTGTCCGGCAATGATCTGAGTTACTTCAGTGCTAAAAATCAGGGGTTTAAGGTTTTCCGCCACGGGCAAGACACACAGGAATATCAGGATACTCAGGCGCTCCAGCCTCTGGTGTCTTTTAACTGCGTGTGATTGTCGTCGCGATATAACTTCCGCACCGTCAGACCAAAAATACCCGGCCTGACGGTTATACTGCTTTTTCGTTATCAGACTTTACTTACCAATAAGAAATTTACTGATAACAAACTTGCTGATAACAAAAAAGCAGCAACAACTCCGGAGAGGCTCTATAATGCTCTCCTTCAACCTGGCGACTCAGAATCAGCATGAAATACCGTGATTTACGTGACTTCCTCTCGTTACTCGAAAAGAGAGGCCAACTGAAACGCATTAGCCAGTCAGTTGACCCTTATCTGGAAATGACCGAAATTGCCGATCGTACCCTGCGTGCAGGTGGTCCGGCGCTTTTGTTCGAAAATCCTAAAGGCTACGACATGCCGGTTTTGTGCAATTTATTCGGCACACCTCAGCGTGTGGCGATGGGCATGGGCAAAGAAGATGTCAGTGCGTTGCGGGAAGTCGGTGAATTACTGGCGTTTCTGAAAGAACCTGAGCCGCCACGCGGTTTGCGTGATTTATACGACAAAGCGCCGAAGTTTAAACAAGTGCTGAACATGCCGACCAAAATGCTGCATTCGGCACCTTGTCAGCAGCAGATTTGGGAAGGTGATGCGGTCGATATCACCAAAATTCCGGTGATGCAGTGCTGGCCGGAAGATGCCGCGCCGCTCATCACCTGGGGCCTGACTGTGACTCGTGGCCCGAACAAGCCGCGTCAAAATCTGGGCATTTATCGTCAGCAGGTGTTGGGTAAAAATAAAGTGATCATGCGCTGGTTGTCCCATCGGGGCGGCGCGCTCGATTTCCAGGAATGGTGCCAGCAGAATCCGGGCCAGCGTTTTCCGGTTTCCGTGGCGCTGGGTGCCGATCCGGCAACGATTCTTGGCGCTGTGACGCCGGTGCCCGATACGCTGTCTGAATATGCCTTTGCCGGGTTGTTGCGTGGTAACAAAACGGAAGTGGTGAAATGTATTTCCAACGATCTGGAAGTGCCTGCCAGCGCCGAGATTGTGCTTGAAGGGTATATCGAGCCGGGTGAAATGGCACCGGAAGGCCCTTATGGCGACCACACCGGCTACTATAATGAAGTGGATAGCTTCCCGGTGTTTACCATTACGCACATGACGCAGCGAAAAGATGCCATCTATCATTCGACCTACACCGGCCGTCCGCCGGATGAACCTGCGGTTCTGGGTGTGGCGTTGAATGAAGTGTTTGTGCCAATCCTGAAAAAACAGTTTCCGGAAATTGTTGATTTCTATCTGCCGCCTGAGGGTTGCTCCTACCGTCTGGCTGTCGTTACCATGAAGAAGCAATACGCCGGTCATGCTAAACGCGTGATGATGGGGGTCTGGTCATTCCTGCGTCAGTTTATGTACACCAAGTTTGTGATTGTGTGCGACGACGATGTGAATGCCCGCGACTGGAACGACGTTATTTGGGCGATCACCACCCGGATGGATCCCGCGCGGGATACGGTTCTGGTGGAAAATACCCCGATTGATTATCTCGATTTTGCCTCTCCGGTTTCGGGGCTTGGCTCAAAAATGGGGATGGATGCGACCAACAAATGGCCGGGTGAAACGCAGCGTGAATGGGGACGTCCGATTGTGAAAGATCCGGAAGTCACCGCGCGTATCGATGCTATTTGGGATGAACTCGCTATTCTTAATGATAAAGACGATGCGAAAAAATAATCGAATCTTTGTCCTACGCTTTGCTTTGATGACCCACAGAGGGAACGCATGACAACATTGAGCTGTAAAGTGACCTCGGTTGAGGCGATAACGGATACGGTGTATCGCGTCCGCTTGGTTCCGGAAGCGCCTTTCTCGTTCCGCGCGGGTCAGTATCTTATGGTGGTAATGGATGAGCGTGACAAGCGCCCGTTCTCGCTGGCCTCGACGCCGGCTCAACACAATGTGATTGAGCTGCACATCGGCGCGTCTGAACTGAATTTGTACGCGATGGCCGTGATGGATCGCATTTTGAAAGAACAGGCAATCACCGTTGATATTCCGCACGGCGATGCCTGGTTGCGCGAAGATGGCGAGCGTCCGCTGGTATTGATTGCGGGCGGAACGGGCTTCTCTTACGTGCGTTCCATTCTGATCACAGCACTTGAGCAGCAACCGCACCGCGATATCTCCATTTACTGGGGCGGGCGTGAACTGAAGCATCTGTACGATCTTGGTGAGCTGGAAGCGATGAGCATTAATCATCCGAACCTGAAGGTGATCCCGGTAGTTGAACAGCCGGAAGAGGGCTGGCAGGGCAGAAGCGGTACCGTGCTGAGCGCGGTTTTACAGGATTTCTCTTCACTGGCTGAGTACGACATTTATATCGCCGGTCGTTTTGAGATGGCTAAAATCGCCCGTGAACGTTTTGTCGCCGAGCGCGGTGCGCAGGAAGACCGTCTGTTTGGTGATGCTTTCTCTTTCATCTGATTGAACAATGAAAAAGCCCGCCCCTGACAGGCGGGAAAACGGCAACTAAAACAGGCAGAACACATTGATGAAAGCGGGCTAAATGCCCGCTTTTTTGCTTTTGCACAAAGAGAGAATCAGATGCGTTCGAAAACGGTCGCAATGCCCTGACCTAAACCGATACACATGGTCGCAACGCCAAACTGGACGTCGCGGCGCTCCATCAGGTTCAGCAGTGTGGTGGAAATACGTGAGCCGGAGCAGCCGAGCGGGTGACCGAGCGCAATGGCACCGCCGTTCAGGTTGACGCGATCCTCCATAGTTTCCAGCAGTCCCAAATCTTTCACACACGGCAAGGCTTGTGCGGCGAAGGCTTCGTTCAGTTCGAACAGACCGATGTCCTGCACGCTCAGTCCGGCGCGTTTCAGAGCCAGACGCGTTGCCGGCACCGGGCCATAACCCATAATGGACGGGTCGCAGCCCACCACCGCCATGGCGCGGATGCGGGCACGGGCTTTCAGACCTAAAGATTTGGCACGGGATTCACTCATCAGCAACATTGCCGATGCGCCGTCGGAGAGGGCAGAAGAAGTTCCCGCCGTGACAGTGCCATTCACCGGATCGAACGCCGGGCGTAAAGCTGCCAGTGTGGCGACCGTCGTTTCCGGGCGGATCACTTCGTCGAAATCATAACGGATCAGAACGCCATCGGCGTTATGGCCTTCGGTCGGCACAATTTCGTTAGCGAAATGCCCGTCTACGGTGGCTGCATGAGCACGCTGATGTGAACGTGCGGCAAATTCATCCTGCATTTCACGGCTGATCTGGTGCATTTTTGCCAGCATTTCCGCCGTCAGTCCCATCATCCCTGCGGCTTTCGCTACTGTTTTGCTCAGTCCCGGATGGAAATCCACACCGTGATTCATCGGCACATGACCCATATGTTCCACACCGCCGATCAGGCTGACCTGTGCGTCACCGACCATAATGGCGCGGGCCGCGTCGTGCAGTGCCTGCATGGAAGAGCCGCACAGACGGTTGACCGTAGTCGCGGGAACACTGTGCGGTATTTCCGCCAGCAGCGCCGCGTTACGGGCAATGTTGAAGCCTTGTTCCAGCGTCTGCTGGACGCAGCCCCAGTAAATATCATCAATATCTTTGGCGTTCAGCGCCGGATTACGGGCCAGTACGGCACGCATCAGATGCGCGGAGAGATCTTCAGCCCTGACATGGCGGAATGCGCCGCCTTTTGAACGGCCCATTGGCGTGCGGACTGCGTCAACAATGACTACGTTTTCCATGATTTCGGTCCTTATGCCTGATTACCGGTGCTGAAGTTTTCCAGCGGAGCGGCAACCGGATAGTAACTTTCATTGGTTTGCGCTTTAGCGCGTAGCCCTTCCGGTGCCTGATACATCGGCCCCAGATGTGCATACTGTTCAGTCATTTTCAGATACTCAGTGGTACCGAGGGTATCGAGATAACGGAACGGGCCGCCGTGGAAAGGAGGGAATCCGATGCCGTAGACCAGCGCCATGTCGGCTTCGGCCGGGCTGGCAATAATGCCTTCCTCAAAGCAGCGCACCACTTCGTTAATCATCGGAATCATCATGCGGGCGATGATGTCCTGCGGTGAGAAGTCAGTGTGTGCTGGTTTCAGGTTGTCGGCCAGCAGACTGATCGCCTGTTCGTCAACTTCCTTGCGCGGCTTGCCTTTGCTGTCTTCGCTGTAACGGTAGAAACCGAGTTGATTTTTCTGCCCAAAACGACGGTTATCAAACAGCACATCAACAGCGTCACGGTAATCCCGTGCCATGCGCTCAGGGAAACCGGCGGCCATCACGGCCTGGGCGTGATGCGCGGTGTCGATGCCGACCACATCCAGCAGATAAGCCGGACCCATCGGCCAGCCGAACTGTTTTTCCATCACTTTGTCGATCTGGCGGAAATCAGCGCCATCACGCAGTAACAGACTGAAACCGGAGAAATACGGGAACAGTACGCGGTTGACGAAGAATCCCGGGCAGTCGTTGACCACGATAGGCGTTTTACCCATCGCCAGTGCGTAAGAAACGATGCGCGAAATCGTTTTGTCTGAGGTTTTCTCACCACGCACGATTTCGACCAGCGGCATACGATGCACCGGGTTGAAGAAGTGCATACCACAGAAGTTTTCCGGGCGTTTGAGCGAAGACGCCAACAGATCGATAGGAATGGTCGAGGTATTCGAGGCCAGAACGGTATCGGTGCCGAGCAGAGATTCCGCTTCCGCCAGCACCGCGGCCTTCACTTTAGGATTCTCGACCACGGCTTCAACGACCACAGAGGCACGTTCGATGCCGCTGTAATCCAGCGTCGGATGAATGGTCGACAGCACTTTAGCCATTTTCAGACCGTCGAGTTTACCGCGCTCCAGTTGCTTGTTCAGCAACTTGGCAGCCTCGTTCATGCCGAGCGTCAGGGACTGGTCGTTGATATCTTTCATCACAACCGGCACGCCTTTCAGCGCAGACTGGTAGGCGATCCCGCCGCCCATAATGCCCGCGCCCAATACGGCGGCCTGTTTTGGTTTTTCGCTGTCTTGCGCCAGTTTTTTGGCTTTGCTTTTCACAAACTGATCGTTAAGGAAAATACTGACCAGTGCGCGGGCTTCTTTTGATTGTGCGAGCGGCACAAAGCTGGCGGTTTCCAGCTGCAACGCTTCATCACGACCCAGACGGGCCGCGGCTTCTATGGTTTTCACCGCGCTCATGGGCGCCGGATAGTGTTTACCGGCATTTTGCATGACCATACTTTTGGCGACGCTGAAGCTCATCGCCGCTTCAATCTGGCTGAGTTTCAACGGCAGACGTTTAGGATCACGACGGTTATGCCATTCCAGTTTGCCGTCAACGGCGTTTCTCAGCATGCTGATGCCAGCGTCGCGCAGTTTATCGGCTTCAACCACTGCATCGACCAGCCCGACTTTCAGGGCCTCTTTTCCGCTGATATTTTTACCGGCGGCGATAATTTCCAGCGCACTATCGGTCCCAATCAGACGTGGCAGACGTACGGAACCGCCGAAGCCCGGCATAATTCCTAAACTGGTTTCCGGCAGGCCAATCCGGGCATCGGCAGTGCTGATACGAAAATCTGTCGCCAGCACGCATTCGCAACCGCCGCCCAGCGCATAACCGCTGATGGCAGAAAGTGTCGGTACCGGCAGGTCTTCCAGCCGGTTAAAAATGCTGTTGGCGAAATCCAGCCATTCATGCAGTTTTTCGGCTGGCGCGTTGAACAGGGATAAAAATTCGGTGATATCCGCGCCCACGATAAACGCTGGTTTGGCCGAACTGAGCAGCAGACCTTTCAGGTCAGACTGTTTTTCAAGTACTGCAATGGCTTCGCCCAGGCTGGCGACAGTTTGGGTGTCGAGCTTGTTAACCGAGCCTGGAGCATCAAACACCAGCTCCGCGATACCGCCGTCGAGCCAGTGCAGGTGTAGTGTTTCGCCTTGGTAGAGCATGTGTCTCTCCTGAATCATCTGGGATGATCTGGTATGACCAGATGTTTTGGAGTGTGGTTTTTATGTTAATAATTTGCAAATGAGATGTGTTTTATTTGCAGGCAAGATCACAAACCTTCCGGGACTATGGTCGCGGTGAGGCTGTGGTAAGATGCTGCATCGTCATTCAGGTGAAAAAAGGACAGTTGGATGGAATCGCTTACTACGCTTTATAAAGAACATATCGCCACGCTGCAGACGCGTGCCCGTGAAATTCTGCAACGTTCTCAGCTTGATGCGTTACTGATTCACTCCGGTGAGTTGCTGACGACCTTCCTTGATGACCACAGTTATCCCTTCAAAGTCAATCCGCAGTTCAAAGCCTGGGTGCCGGTCACCAAAGTGCCGAACTGCTGGTTGTGGGTGGATGGCGTGAATGCGCCGAAGCTGTGGTTCTATTCTCCGGTGGATTACTGGCACAGCCATGAGCCGCTGCCGGAGTCCTTCTGGACGAAAGAGATTTCCCTGACGCCGCTGGCCAACGCTGACGATATCAAAGGCCAGTTGCCGGTTGATCTCAAACGTGTGGGTTACATCGGTTACAGTCAGGAACGTGCGATCAGCATGGGTATCCCTGCGGCGAACGTGAATCCGAAAGTGGTACTGGATTTCCTGCATTATCATCGCGCTTACAAAACAGACTATGAACTGGCCTGTATGCGTGAAGCGCAGAAAGTCGCGGTCAGTGGCCATCGCGCGGCGAAAGAAGCATTCCTTTCCGGCATGAGCGAATTTGATATCAATCTGGCGTATCTCACTGCTACCGGCCATCGTGATACCGATGTGCCTTACAGCAACATTGTCGCGCTCAATGAACACGCTTCCGTACTGCATTACACTACGCTCGATAATCAGCCGCCTGCCGAAATGCACAGCTTCCTGCTTGATGCCGGTGCAGAATATAACGGTTATGCCGCCGATCTGACGCGTACCTATGCCGCAAAACCGGACAGTGATTTTGCAGCACTCGTGAAAGATCTCAATACGGAAGAACTTGCGTTAATTGATACGATTAAAGCCGGTGTGCGCTATACCGACTATCATGTTCAGATGCATCACCGTATCGCCAAATTGTTGAAAGCGCATAAGCTGGTGGTGGATATTAGTGAAGACGCCATGGTGGAACAGAACCTGACCGGGCCTTTCCTGCCGCATGGTCTGGGGCATCCGCTGGGGTTACAGGTTCACGATGTCGCCGGGTTTATGCAGGATGATACCGGCACGCATCTGGCCGCGCCTTCGCAATATCCCTACCTGCGTTGTACCCGTGTGATTGAGCCAGGCATGGTGCTGACTATCGAGCCGGGTTTGTATTTCATCGATTCGTTGCTGTTACCGTGGCGCGAAGGGCAGTTTAGCAAACACTTTGCCTGGGATCGCATCAATGCCATGAAGTCATTTGGCGGCATTCGTATCGAAGACAACATTGTCATCCACGATAATCGTATCGAAAATATGACACGTGATCTGAAGCTGGCCTGATGCAGCCTTATCCCGTCCCCGCTGAGCCTGTCAGTTTCAGCGAAGAAATAAAGAAGAGTCGCTTCATCACCCTGCTGGCGAGAACTGAGGGAGTTGAAGTGGCAAAGGCTTTTATTCAGGAGGTCAGAAACCAGCATCCGGCAGCGCGTCATCACTGCTGGGCGTTTGTAGCTGGCGCGCCTGCTGATTCTCAGCAACTGGGCTTTTCTGATGATGGCGAACCGGCGGGCACAGCCGGTAAACCGATCTTAAGTCAGCTGATGGGAAGCGGAGTCGGGGAGATCACCGCCGTCGTGGTGCGTTATTACGGTGGCATAATGCTGGGTACTGGCGGGTTAGTGAAAGCCTACGGCGGCGGTGTTCAGCAGGCATTAAAACAACTTATCGTGCAGCAAAAGGTTCCGCTGGCGGAGTTCGCGGTGCAGTGTGATTACAGCCAGTTACAGCTGGTGGAAACGCTGCTTTTGCAGGTTGGCGGCCATATTTTACGCAGTGAATACGGCGCGGCGGTGGATCTCGTTCTGGCGTTGCCTGCCGCAGATGCACCGGCAACCGTCAGCCATTTGTTCGATATCAGCCGTGGCACGCTAATCCTGCGTCCGGTTTCTTAAATTTTTCTATGGTTAATTCGCTGAGGAACGCACCAGCATGCATTTTCGTGCCATAACACGCATTGTGGGGGTGCTCGTCATCCTTTTCTCGGGAACGATGATTATTCCCGGTCTGGTCGCTTTAATTTACCGCGATGGTGCGGGGCGTGCGTTCAGTCAGACCTTCTTTGTCGCCCTGGCGATTGGGTTATTTCTCTGGCTGCCAAACCGGAAGCAGAAAAGTGAGCTGAAGCCACGGGAAGGTTTCCTGATTGTGGTGCTGTTCTGGACGGTGCTGGGCAGCGTCGGGGCATTGCCTTTTCTGTTCTCCGAGCGGCCGAATCTTTCCCTTACCGATGCTTTCTTTGAATCTTTCTCCGGCCTGACGACGACGGGCGCGACCACGCTGGTCGGGCTGGATTCTTTGCCGAAAGCGATTCTCTTCTACCGGCAGATGCTGCAATGGTTTGGTGGTATGGGGATCATTGTGCTCGCGGTAGCCATTCTGCCGATATTGGGGGTCGGCGGAATGCAGTTGTATCGCGCCGAAATGCCGGGGCCGCTGAAAGATAACAAGATGCGCCCGCGTATCGCCGAAACAGCAAAAACGCTGTGGCTTATCTATGTGCTGCTGACCATCGCCTGTGCGCTGGCATTATGGGGCGCCGGTATGCCGGTCTTTGATGCCATCAGCCACAGTTTCTCGACTATCGCTATCGGTGGCTTCTCGACGCATGATGCCAGCATCGGCTATTTCCATAGCGGAACGATTAATACCATTGTGGCGGTATTCCTGTTGATCTCCGGCTGTAACTACGGCCTGCACTTTGCGGTGCTGAGCGGGCGAAACCTCAAGGTATACTGGCGTGATCCGGAATTTCGCATGTTTATCGGCGTGCAGTTCACGCTGGTCGTCATCTGCACGGTGATTCTGTGGATCCACAATACCTACGGCTCGCCGCTGGAAACGCTCAATCAGGCATTCTTCCAGGTGGTATCAATGGCCACCACCGCAGGCTATACCACTGACAGTATTTCCAAATGGCCGCTGTTCCTGCCGCTTCTATTATTGTGCTCTGCTTTTATTGGTGGTTGTGCCGGTTCAACGGGCGGCGGTCTTAAAGTGATCCGTATTCTTCTGCTTTATTTACAGGGTTCACGCGAGCTGAAAAGGCTGGTTCACCCGAATGCGGTTTACACCATCAAATTGGGTAACCGAGCTTTGCCTGAACGTATCATAGAAGCGGTATGGGGTTTCTTCTCTGCTTACGCACTGGTGTTTATTGTCAGCATGCTGGCGATTGTTGCCACCGGTGTGGATAACTTCTCCGCCTTTGCTGCGGTTACCGCCACACTCAATAACCTTGGCCCGGGGCTGGGGGTGGTGGCTGATAACTTTGCTTCGATGAATTCCGTGGCGAAATGGATCCTGATCGTCACCATGTTGTTTGGTCGTCTGGAAGTCTTCACATTATTAGTGCTGTTCACGCCGACGTTCTGGCGGGAATGAGTTTTAAGAAAGGAAAACAAGTATGAAAGCGTTGATACTCTATTCAAGTCGTGACGGGCAGACACATGCTATCGCTTCTTATATAGCAAGTGAGCTGAAAGAAAAGTGCAACTGCGATGTTGTTGATCTGGTACATGCGGAACATGTCGATTTGAAAAGCTATGACCAGGTGATGATCGGCGCTTCTATACGTTACGGTCACTTTAACCCGGTGCTGGATAAGTTCGTTAAAAAACACGCCGAAACCTTGAATCACATGCCGTCGGCTTTTTTCGGCGTCAACCTGACAGCGCGCAAACCCGAAAAACGTACGCCACAGACTAATGCCTATGTACGTAAATTCCTGCTGGCATCCCCGTGGGAACCGGCAATGTGCGGTGTCTTTGCTGGCGCATTACGTTATCCGCGATATCGCTGGTTCGATAAGGTCATGATCCAACTGATTATGCGGATGACAGGTGGTGAAACAGATACCCGTAAAGAAGTGGAATATACCGACTGGCAGCAGGTGGCCAAATTCGCTGAAGATTTTGGGCAAATATCGTATAAAAAATCGCAATAATGCGGGCTTAATAGACGTTCAGGCCAAAAAGAAAGCATTCAGAAAGTTTTTTGAAATTAGGGGTTGCGGCCTTCTGAGAACTCCCTATAATGCGCCTCCACTGACCGGGAACAACGACTCCTCTAACAAGAACCAAGTCGCCCAGTCAGGAAGAATCAACCCGGTGAAAACACCGCATCTTGTAAAAGAAAATGGTTGACTCTTCAGGGAGAAAGAGTATTATCTGCCTCCCACGTTGCTGAGTTAATTCTCGCAGCGTACGCTCTTTAACAATTTATCA